>JARRNE010000131.1:0-6323 GCA_037385305.1 Chromatiaceae bacterium
ACATCAATATACCCGAGCCACTGGTCCAGGAACTCCGATCTGCGGGCCTGACTTTGCATTTGGCGAGGGAGCTGAGGCCTGCCAGCCGTGCCGATGCAAGTATCTACCAGGAAGCGCTACAGCGCGGCCTCCCACAGGTAGCCGAGGGCGTGCAGCAGATCGAGGATCGCGGTCACCTCCGCCAGCGTCGCGGGCAGGTAGCCCCAACCGGCTTTCCAGAGCGCGTCCTGGCCGTCCATGAGGTCGGGATAGAAATACGGCGCGCGCAATCTTAGGTTGAAGCTTGGCTGTTTCGGCGTTTCCACTGTACGTGCCCGTTTAGCTTTGACCATAACCCACGTTTCCGTAAGCCCCCCTACAATCCCGGACAGCCGGATTTCCCGGGTCCGGTTTTGACCTTGGCCTACTATACCGTTCGGTCGCCTTCCCAGACCCCGTGAAGCTTAAGCGCTGACACGCATGCACCCCTCCAACGTCTGGTTTACTCCCAACGGCGTTACGTTTTCACCGGCCCTACAAACTGCTCGTCCGGCTACTAAGATACGTAACGACCAAGTGCCCAGAGCCCCTTCGCCTGAGGGTAGGTATTACCTCCTCTCAGCACAGGATTCGAACCCGTGTCGGCAGGCGTTACCCCGCCTTTCTCGCTCCTACGGGCTCATGCGCCGGTCCTAGACCCTCCTCATGCCTCGGATCTAACCTCGTACACAAGGTCTTTGCAGGTTGCTGTCAGCCCCTGCTGGGAATAGCACCTTCCCGACGTTATCGCTGCGAATCTTTCCCCACGTGCTTGGACCCCTACCCCGGCTGCTCCTGTGGTGCATATACCCGTTTCTTCCCACAAGACAACGGCCTTCCCGACGTTAGGACCCGGTCGGCGCGATCGCTCTCGCGACCATGGCAAATACCCGTACAGCAATTTCAGTACGGAGCTCTTTACGAGGCTGCAGTCATTCACTCATGTTCAGGCCCGTGGGTTTGCTCGCCACCCCGATTGCTCCTACCGCAGTGGGTCGTTATCCCGGTCTCCTGCAAAGGTCCGTAGGGTTCGGTGGGTGTTCCATCGCTTTCGCTCTGGCCCTCAATCCGACTCCCATAGCCCTTCGCACGATTCCGGCAACCCCCCGGGCAGCCGTGGCTTTTACTTCCGCGCATATCTCAGTTCGTTACCTCCCCGAGCAGCGGATATGCTAACCGTCCGTTTCGGGCAACTGACGGTAGAGGGACTCTCACCCTCCAAGATTCGCAGCCTTGTCGGCTGCTCCCCCAACGGTCGGCTAATGCGGCGTCCACCGACCTCGTAACCATCATGCTTCACCCACAGCAGGTCCACAAACCGACAAGCGGCTTCAGTTGCTTTCGAGCAGTACCTGGGCCGCGGAGCCTCCAGGATCTGACAAGGGTCTCCGTGCGCCGGTCCTGATGCCGCTCGACGGGTTCTTGAGTCCGGAGCGGGTAGATGAGCTGGTCCATGCCTTCGCCCGCGTGCGTCGCTGGGGCATCCGCATCGCCACCTCCATCCAGTCGGAGGCTCAACGCTATGGAGCCTAAAGCCGCGAGCGGGGGGAGGCCTACGTCGACAATTCCCGTGATACCCGACGGGCCAGACCCCAGCTTCTCGCGGGGCGGAAGTCATTCGAACCCACACGGGTGTAATATCCATCGGTTTGGAAAGGGGACCCGTCTGCCAGTTCCGGCACGTCCGAGTCGCGATGTGGGGGACCTTCAGGAAATGCGAGCGGCGCGCCACGGCGGCCGCGTCAAGTCGGCGCACCCAGCGGCCGGCTGCAGCCCGCGTGCGGGGGACGGCGATGCAACTTTCAGAGCTTCGGCGCCGACGGGGGGCGGGAGGGCATAGCGAACACAGGCAGTCAGGTTTCCCCGGAAACGTCCCGCTCAGCGTCGATGGCGACGGTGCAGCAGCCGGAGGAGACGGTGTGGGGGTGGAGAAGGACGCCGGAAAAGAGGAAAGAGGGATCGAAGCGAGCTTACGCGACAAACCAAGCCTCATATGAGGTCGATCTCCTCTTCCAACAGCGCCGCGACGCCTGGCAGCCCCTGGCGACGCAGGCAGTCGACGAACGCCTCCGGCGTGAACGGCGGATGTCGGAGTGCCGCCCGCTGCTGTTTGGCCACCGCGATCACAACGCCTGGCTCGAGGTCTGCCAGGTCGAGTACGAAGTCGTCGGGATGCCGGGCGAAGATCTCGAACCCGTCGAGCGTCGACTGAGGGAAGTGTTTGAGGTTGAGAGTCACGATGGCCTGGGCGCCGGCTCGGATCGCTGCAGCGAGGACATGCCGGTCATCAGGGTCCGGCAGATCAAGCTCTTCGATGAGGTGCTCGTGCCCCGTGATGAGGCAGTCGGGAACCGCCTGGTTGATCAGCTGGACGGTCCGTTTGATCCGCCCCGGGTCCAGCTGCGGCTGCTTCTGCAGCAGGGCGTTGACCCACTCCTGGTGGATCCGCTCGGTCCAGCGCGCCCGAAACCGCCTGGTCTGGGCCAGGCGGACCATGAGGTCTCGCAGCGGTGCCGGATAGAACAAGCAGGCATCGTAGAGGACGGTAAAGTTGGCCACCTAGTAGCCCAGCCCGAGCTCCTGGGCCTCGGCGGTCAAGGCGTCAGCGGCCTCGCGACCAGCGTTGTCGATTCTCTCCTTGTAGGCCATCAGGTCGGCGAAGCGGATGCGGCGATGACGGCCGAGCTTATGGAATGGGATTTCTCCCGCCTCGAGCTGCTTGACCAGGTAGGGCCGCGAAACGTTGAGCAGGTCCGCCGCCTGCTGGGTCGTCAGCTCCGCGTGCACCGGCACCAGGGACACCGCGTTGCCTTGAGCCATCTGGCTCAAGATGTCCACCAACATGTGGATCGCTGAGACGGGCACGGTCACATCGGTCTCACCGTCTATCAGGCGCAGCCGCGCCCGCTCGCCCGTACCCACGCATGCCGCGAGCAAGCGACTGCTCTCCGCCGCCAGCCCGACTTCCTCTTCAGTCGGCAACCGCACGGTCCGCAGCACATTCGATGTACCGCTCATAGTCACCCCCCGTTTCGTGATGTCACGGCCTACAGCCAATGATAGGGAAAAATCGAAATATTCGAAACAGGCACATCGGGGAAGTTTCGAGAAGAAGAATTTGCGACAGCTGCAACCGAAGGTGCTTCGCTCACGGCCGGTCCGCGCCCGCGAGATCGCCCAGCTCCATCCCGAGCCGTGATCGGACCATCGCTGCGAAGTGAGCCCATTCCTCCTGATCGAGCTCGGCCGCGGTGCCGAGGCGGCTGAGATGCGCTTCCAGGTCGGCCACCGCGCCAAGGTGCCTGCTTTGTCCAAGGCCTTGCCAATCGGCAGGCCAGGCCGGTACACACCCGTCCGGGGTTACCGGTATGTCGGCCAGGGCCGGCATGATGTGCTCGACTTCCACAGAAAAGCCAGGATCGTCGCCATCTGGACGCTCATTTTGGGAATTTTGCTTGTGATGGGACAGCACCTTCTTTCGCAGATGGTCGTACCGCTTGCTCGCATGGCACCGGCCTACCTCGTGCCCACGGGTCACGCAGTCGGCGACAAGGAGCATTTCGACCAGCGCGTGGTACTTCTGCTTTCTGAAATTGATCTTCATGCGTTTGCCCCGCCGTCATGGCTTCGCGTCGTGCCGGCCCTCGCCTAGTGCAACATCCCCGCTGCCTCGCCTTCCGAGTCCTCGACCGGCAGCAGGTCCGTGAACCGCGCCTCGGCCTCGGTGAAGTGCTGGTAGGTCCGGGTGCCGAAGGTGCGCCTCTCCTTCGAAACGCCCATAGGCCTGACCCGCACCTGAGCCATCCACGGCCCGTGGCGCGTCTCCGGGGCGAAGGACGCGATGTCGACCCGGTAGGGCGAGGCCGCGGCTCGGCAGAAGCGCTCGATCGCATCGATCATCGAGGAAAGCCTGCGCCTTCGCGGCATTCGGGATCAGGCGAGTGCCCGATCGCTGGTCGATCAAGCGCGCGGGCGCTCCGATCTTGACGCCGATGCAGCCCTGGCGCTGGCGGTCGAAGAGACGCGCGCCGCGCGCGGACAATGACCCCGCAGGTCGTCGTCGTCGACACGAACGTCCTGACCGCAGGTCTGATCACCAAGGACGCTCCGAGCCCAGTGGCGCAGATCCTCGATCACATGCTGTCGGGTTCGATCATCTATCTGTTGTCTCCAGCCTTGCTCGACGAGTACCGAGCCGTTCTGCTCCGGCCGAAACTCAACAGACTGCACGGGCTGACCGAGCGAGAGATCGATTCTCTCTACTGACCGACTTGGTCGCCAACGCGATCTGGCGAGATCAGGAACCGGTGAGTCCGGCGCCCGATCCGCGCGACAATCACCTTTGGGCACTGCTGGAAAGCCACGCGGGCAGCGTCTTGATCACAGGCGATCGTCTGCTCATCGAACATCCCCCGGATCGGGCCTCGGTCATCTCGCCCCGAACCTACGTCGAGCGCGTCGCCGAGAACTTCCCGGCAGCCGAATGAAATCACTCGATCGCACCGAGGGGGCAGGTTTGTGGCATGGTCCCGGCGGCATCCCTGCCTTTGCGATCGAAAGACGGTGGGCACGCCGCTCCCGGCGGCTTTGCCCACCCTACACGTCTGTGCCCCTGTGTCTCTGTGGTAAAGGGTTAGGGCTGGCAGGAAGATGATCCCCTCACTCGTCGCCACGGAGCTGCAAGGTCGAATCAGGGAGTTTCTGCGCACCACCTTCCCCGCCACCACGCCGGGGTTCCTGCGCCCAAATGGTCGGACCATGCTGGACGACTTTCTTGCGCAGCCCGACGTGCTGTTCAAGGGGCCGTACCTGAGTCTGGGCCTGCCGTTTCGGACCGCGCCGGAGGACGCAACCCTACCCTTCGAGAGGATCACACCCGGATCCCGGCCGTACCGGCACCAGCTCATGGCCTTTCGACGCCTTTGCGGCGCAGCACCGCAGGCGACGCTGGAGGCGACCGGAACGGGCTCCGGAAAGACCCAGTGTTTCCTCTACCCGATCCTGGATTACTACGCCACGGCGGACGACTTCCTGGTCGCGGAGAACTTGGCGCGCTTTTGGAGGGAGAAGCTCGGGGACGAGGCATTCGTCGCGACCTTCCTCGCCCCCAACCTGGAGTGGCTCCGGGACTGGGAGCAGCTGCGCCACGAGGGTGCGCTGCCGGACGGGTCCGACCTGGTAGAACATTGGGTCCAACGGCGCATGGACTGGGAGGTGGTGAACGAACTCGGTCTCGGCAGCCGAATCGGGCGAACCCTCGAGCGCACCGGTCGGGCCACGGTCGCGGTCGATGCACACGCGCTGGAGCGCGCCGTCGAGAGCGCTCTGCCCCGCCTGCAGGCGAACATCGGGGCGCTTCGGGAGCTTGATGCGTCCGGTTTGCGCGGCTTTCTCGTCGGGCTGCTGTGGCGACTGCGAACCCAGGGTGCCTTCTTTCACCCCTTTCTCAAAGGCTATCTCGAATCCGGCGGCCGGGAATACCAGATCGGGCGGCTCCACTTCATGCCGGGCTACGGCAAGGCCGTGCGTCCGCGGAAACGCGGGAACCTGCATGGCGCGGAAGCGATGACGAACGGTATTGAGCAAGGTGTCGAACACCGCCTCCAGAATCATGCCATCCGGTTGGATGGCGTGCGCGTGGACGGCCCTCAATATGGCCGCGGCACCCATGCTCCGGCCGAAGAGGAAGACGTTGCGGTGCGACAGCCGCCGTCTCGCGTAGCGCACGGCCGCGGCAACATCTTCCGCTTCGTGAACCCCAACGGTCGTGTAGGATTCCGACGACCCGCCCGAACCTCTGAAATCGACAAGCAGCACGGACGTACCGAGATCGAGGAACGCCCTCGCCTCGCCTAAGAGGGACGTCTTCTCCGCGGCATAGCCGTGGAAGAGGATGATCAGCGGTGTTTCTCGACCGCGGTCACCATACCAGGACGCGAGGGTGATGCCGCGCGGTCCGGGAAAAGACAGCACCCGGCAATCGGAGGCAAGTTCCGAGGGGCGCCGATGGCTTGCAGGTCGTGGGATATTCACCCCGGCGAAAAGCAGCTTCATCCGGGACAGGAAGCCGAGCTGCTCCGGCGTCGTGGTGCGCGGCCCGCCATCCGAGAAGCGCAGCATGGCGTCCGCATGACTGTAGGCCAAGGCGTTCAGTCCGGGGAACCCGGCAATCACGACCAGCGCCCCTGCGGCCAACCAGCGGCTCGCCGTCTTCTTCATGTCGGGGACCTCAAAGCACCCTCGCGCCGGACAGCGCGCTCGGCTGCAGCGCTCTGTCCGCTGCAACCGCATCGGGCAATCGCATC
>JARRNE010000132.1:0-6252 GCA_037385305.1 Chromatiaceae bacterium
GTACTCGGTTCGTATGCCTGGATACCGACGGCCGGGATCGGGCTGGCCGTAGAACTGCCCCGTAGACTTCGCCCCTCGCCAGGGGAGCCACCGTGCCGAGTTTCGGGACATGGTCAAGGCCCTGCATCGGGCGGGCATCGGGGTGATTCTGGATGTGGTGTTCAATCACACGGCGGAGGGCGGCGCAGGCGGCCCGGTTATTAGTTTTAAAGGGTTCGGAAACGAGACCTTCTACCTCTTGGACCAGCTGGACAAGAACATCTACCTGGACTTCACGGGATGCGGCAACACGGTGAATGCCAATCACCCGTTTGTAGCACGCTTCGTGCTGGACTGTCTGGAGTATTGGGCACGCGAGATGCACGTAGACGGTTTCCGCTTCGATCTCGCAAGCGCCCTGGCGCGGGATGAGGACGGCAGGCCCATGCACAATCCGCCGCTGTTGTGGGGCATAGAGCTGTCCGATGCCCTGGCGCACACCAAGATCATCGCCGAGGCATGGGATGCCGCCGGCCTCTATCAGGTGGGCACCTTTCCGGGCTACCGCTGGATGGAATGGAACGGGCGATACCGTGACAGCATCCGTTGTTTCGTGCGCGGCGACCCGGGGATCACGGGCGAAGTGGCAAGTCGCATCGCCGGCAGCAGCGATCTGTACCGGGCGAATCTGCGGCTTCCCATCAACAGCATCAATTTCGTGACCTGCCATGACGGCTTCACTCTAAGGGATCTGGTGAGCTACGAGCGGAAGCATAACGAGGCCAACGCGGAGAACAACCGCGACGGGACGAACGACAATTTGAGCTGGAACTGCGGCATCGAGGGCGAGACGGACGACCCTCAGATCCGAGCCCTGCGCCTGCGCCAGGCAAAGAACCTGATCTCCATTCTCCTCCTGAGTCAGGGCGTTCCCATGCTGCTGGCCGGGGACGAGGTGTTGCGAACCCAGCGAGGCAACAACAACGCCTGGTGTCAGGACAATGAGATCGGTTGGTTCGACTGGGGCCTGGTCGAGAAGAACGGGGAAATGCTCCGTTTCGTCACCGGGCTTGTCGCCCTGCGCAAGCGGCATCCGAGCGTCCGGCGCAGGCGTTTCCTGTCCGGCCGTCCGAGAAACGACCGCCAGCCGCCGGACATCGCCTGGCACGGCCTCGCGCTGGGGAAGCCCGGCTGGGACGACCCCAAGTGCCAGACCCTGGCATTCACCCTGGCCCGTATGAGCGATGCGGAGACGGACATCCATGTTCTCCTGAACATGGGCGCGGAGTCCCGGACCTTTGCCCTGCCGGAGTTGCGCGGCCGCAGCTGGCATCTCGCGGCGGATACGGCGCGGCCTGCCCCGGCTGACCTGGTGAGGCCCTTGGACCAGGAGCCGGCGAAGGAGCAAACCTATCGGGCGGGAGGCCGCAGCGTCGTGATCTTCGAGGGGAGGTGATCCGCCGGCTCGCCCGAACGACGCAAGGTCCCACGGGGATTCCCCCTCCCGAGTTGCTCTCCGTTGGCAATTGGCGTGTTGGGACCGCGATCTCCCCGCGAGTACAATGAGCGCGACCCCCACCCCGCAGGCATTCCGGCATCGGCCGGAGGAGTCCGAGCTTCATGTCGATAAAGACCCTGGAGGGCGCGCTGCGCGCATCCAATACCCGCTTCTGCCTTGTGGTTGGGCGCTTCAACAGCTTCGTGGTGGAGAGCCTCCTGGCTGGGGCTCTGGATGCCCTGAAGCGCCACGGCGCCGAGGATGGGGATCTGACCATCGTGCGCATTCCCGGTGCGTTCGAGATGCCGCTTGTCGTCGAGCGCCTCGCTGCAAAGGGCGGATTTGACGCGATTGTCGCCATCGGGGCGGTCATCCGCGGCGGCACGCCCCACTTCGAGTATGTCGCGAGCGAATGCGTAAAGGGCCTTGCCAATGCCAGCATGCGGCACGGCATCCCGGTGGCTTTTGGGGTGCTCACGGTGGATACCATCGAGCAGGCCATCGAGCGCGCCGGGACCAAGGCGGGGAACAAAGGCGCGGAGGCGGCCATGTCCGCCATCGAGATGGTCGACCTTCTACGCCAGCTCGACTGACATGATCGGACACCGCAGCCTGGCGCGGCGCTATGCCGTGCTGGCCCTTTACGGGTGGCAGCTCACCGGGCAGGACCCGAAGGACATCGCCAACCATTTCTTCGACGATCCCACCTGGGTAAGCGAGGTCGCCGACTCCCTGTCGGAGATGGGGGAGGAGGGCGCCGGCGGACCCAAGGTTTCGTTCGACCGCAAGCTGTTCCGGGAGCTGGTGTACGGAGTGCCAGAGCACTTGGCCGAGCTCGATGCCCGGTTGGCACCCGCCCTGGACCGTGCGATATCCCAGGTGGACCCGGTGGAGCGTGCCATCCTGCGTCTGGGTACCTACGAGCTGGTGTTCTGCCCCGGGGTGCCCTACCGGGTCGCCATCAACGAGGCAGTGGATCTCGCCAAGCTATTCGGCGCCGAGCAGGGTCACCGCTACGTGAACGGCGTGCTCGACCATGTCGCCCGGGACGTGCGGCCGGCGGAGGCCGTGCGTCGGGAGCCTCTCCCTTCGTGAGGGTGTCGCAAGAGCCCCTCCATGGGCTTATGCGATGCGGGGCCGCCGGAATGCGGTTTCCCTCCCCCTGGGTCGTCGACGGCTTGCAGCCGCTGAAGCAGGCGGCGCGTTCCTGCACCTGAGTCCCTTTGTCCGAGTTCGACCTGATCCGCGACTATTTCTGCCATGTCGGCGCCGCGCGCCGCGACGTCGCGCTGGGGGTGGGCGATGATTGCGCCCTGCTTCGGGTGCCGGAAGGGTTTGATCTTGCCGTGAGCATCGATACCCTGACGGCCGGCGTCCACTTCCTGCCGGATGGCGATCCGGAGAGTATCGGCCACAAGGTGCTGGCAGTCGGGTTGAGCGATTTGGCGGCCATGGGAGCCGAGCCCGCCTGGGCAACCCTTGCCCTCACGCTGCCGACGGCAGACCGCGGTTGGATTGGCGCCTTTTGTCTAGGCTTCGCCCGCCTGGCCAAGAGACACGGGGTCCAATTGGTGGGCGGGGACACCACCCGGGGAGCCCTGAGCGTCACCGTTCAGGTGCACGGGCTGGTGCCTGTGGGAACGGGCGTGCAGCGCCGCGGTGCACGTCCTGGCGACCGTATTTGGGTCACCGGGACCGTAGGGGACGCGGGGCTGGCGCTACGCCGCCTTGGGGCGGGGGAGCCGGTGTCACCCTTTCTTCGAGAGCGGCTTGACCGTCCCCTGCCGCGGGTGACGGCGGGCCTGTCCTTGCGGGGGCTCGCCTCTGCAATGATCGATGTCTCGGACGGGCTGGCGGCAGACCTGGGGCATATCCTGGAAGCAAGCTGCGTTGGTGCCGAGGTCGAGCTTCCGGCCCTCCCTCTGTCGCCAGAGGCGGCGGGCTACCTCGACAACAGAGGCGACTGGACGCTTCCCCTGGCCTCCGGCGACGACTACGAGCTCTGTTTCACGGTCCCGCCGGATCGTTGCGGGGCAGTGGATCGCTTGGCGGAGCGCTCCGGCTGCCGTCTGAGCGCGATCGGCGTTATCACCGAGAAACCGGGGCTGCGCTGTGTTCAAGCGGACGGCAGCGACTGGGGCCCCGCCTGCACGGGGTACGACCATTTCGCCGATGGCGGCTGACCAGCGGCCCGGTCTAACCCCCGCTCATCGGTACGCCGACGATACGCTCCAGAACCCGCAGCGGCGAGCGCTCCGGCTGCCGCATCGCGCTCACCGGCACATGATAGGTCTGCTCCAGCAGGAATCGGCCGGAGAGTGCCGCGTGCAGGACCTCGTCGGTGAAGCAGAGCCAGGTGGAGTCAGCGGGAAAATCGATGCGCTCCTGGGGCGAGCTGTGCTGCCACCGGGTATCCTGTTTGCCCAGGTCGTGCAGGCGCAACATATAATGGTCGTAGAGACTGCGCCGGGATTTGGTGATGCCCAACGCTCGGAGCAGGAGATGACTGGCCGGGAAGGGCGGGCTGACGCGGGGCGCAAAGCGCCGGGCATAAGGCTCGAACGGCTCCCCGAGTCGCCAGTTACGGGTCAGGCCGGAGGGGTTCACATTGGAGAACACCCGTAGGATGCGCTCACCCCGAACGGGGCTCGAGGGAAAGGCATCCACGTGGAGGCGGGTGTCGTCCTTGGCGACCGAGCTCGGACGCCCGGCGATCTCAACGGTGCGGAAGCTAGTCCGGGCGCGGCGCAGCGACGGAATGTAGTCCGGACACAGCGACCGCACGAGGTTCAGCGTCAGATCCGCGTAGCGCCATAACACGTTGGCGATCAGATTGGCGCTATCCGAATCGACCTGCGCTCCCTTGACCTCCCCCGTGTCGGGCCGATAACTGATGTTCTTGGCGCTGCCCGAACGCTGCGTCTCGAAGAGGGTCTCTTCCTCCGGCTGGAAGGAGAACGCGAGCTCGGGAAAATAGAGCACGTTGCCGCCCTCCAGGTCAGCCAGAACACTGCTGCTGGCGCCCGCATCCAGCTGGGGCTTCCAGTGTGTGTAAGGGTAGCGGCGCACACGTGACATTGGGCCAGCCTCAAGTCCGGAGGGATAATGGGCGATCATAACCCCGCGGGGCCCGGCCGCTGCCGGGCGGCAATGTCTCGGCTTCGTTTGACACGTACGGGAGTGCACCTCGATGAACAGCCACAGTGTTGCATATTTTCTGCTCCTCCTGGCCAGCACCGGACTCCCCGGCTGAGAGGCCGGCGCCCCGACCGTGATTGGCCTTTGCCGGATCAGGATCGCTCCAGGCGCAGAATGAAGTCCCACTGCTCGGGGGTGACTGGCATTACTGAGAGGCGGTTGCCTTTGCGCACCAGGGGCAGTCCCGACAGCGGCCCGTCTTCGTACTGTTTCAGCTCGCCCAACGGGATATTGCGCTTCAGGTGCCGCACGTAGCGAACGTCGACCATGAACCAGCGGGGGCGCTCGGGCTCACTCTTGGGGTCGTAGTGATCGGACTTCGGGTCGAAGGCCGTATGATCCGGATAGCCCTCCCGCGCCACCTCCATGATGCCGACGATGCCCGGCTCGGCGCAGTTCGAGTGATAGAAGAGGACCTGGTCACCCAGCTTCATCTGGTCACGCATCATGTTACGGGCCTGGTAATTGCGGACGCCGTCCCAGGGCTCCGTCTGATCTGGCCGGGCGGCAAGATGGTCGATGCCGAAGACCTCGGGTTCGGACTTCATCAGCCAGTTGGCCACAGCGCCCTCCTTTTGCCGGGTTGGCGTTACCGCGCCTCGCTCTCCGGGGGCGGTTGTCACAGGTTGGTGTCGCGGCGGGCTGCCGCCCCGCCGTGTCCAAGCCGTTAACGGCCATGGCGTCAGCGCCACCCCGGAGAACCAACATGGGACAAAGTCGGTCGCTGCCGCCATGACCGTTTCCCTCACCCCGGCCCTCTCCCAGGGGGCGAGGGGGATTTGGAGCGCGCTGCGCGCGACTTTCACCGTAAGCAGTGAGGCTGCATTCTAGTGAGGGCCGTTCACGCCGGCCAGCGACGCCACCTGGCATTGGGGGGCGCGTCGCTCCCGGGCGGATGATCCCCCTGGATTCTCGGTTACACTGCGCGTCCTTTGACCCCGGAGGGTGCCCATGGCGCAACAAGACAGCAACCTGGTGTGGCTGGACCTCGAGATGACTGGACTCGATCCCTTTCGTGACGAGATCCTGGAGATCGCCACCCTGGTGACCGACAGCGACCTGAGTGTCGTGGCGGAGGGCCCGGTGATCGCGGTTCACCAGCCGGATTCGGTGCTGGCGGTCATGGACGATTGGAACAAGGAGCACCACGGGAATTCAGGACTGCTGGAACGGGTCAGAGCGAGCCACCACGATGTCGGGCGGGCGGAGCAGGAGACCTTGGATTTCCTGCAACGCCATGTGGCCGAGGGCAGCTCCCCGTTGTGCGGGAACAGTATCTGCCAGGACCGACGCTTCCTGGCTCGCTGCATGCCTCGGCTGGAGGCCTTCTTCCACTACAGGAACCTTGACGTCAGTACGGTGAAGATCCTGGCGCAGCGGTGGGCCCCGGCGGTGGCGGAGGCGTTCAAGAAGGAGTCCGCGCATCTGGCCATCGAGGACATTCGGGAGTCGATTGCGGAGCTGCGCCACTACCAGGAGCACCTGATGCGAAGGTAGCCCGGTGACTTCTGCCCGCGTGCACTAGGTGCTGCCCCCCGCCCCCTGTTCCTGCCGGCGCAGCGCCCAGCGGACGTGCT
>JARRNE010000133.1:0-6635 GCA_037385305.1 Chromatiaceae bacterium
CCTGCGCCGCCTTACCCTGCCCCTCCAGACCCTCCAGCAAGCGGTAGATCACCAGCGCCCCGGCAGTATCGAGGGCATCCAGGTCGTACGCATCGATCGTGAGCCGCGGAGTCTCCGCGGAGAAGCCCGCAAGCTGCATCTCAACCCCTGCCAGGCCGCTCGTGACCCAGGCCCCGGACAACCTGAGCACAGCGGTCTCCGAGAGCCAGACGGCGTTGGCGGGAAGGCGCTCCGAGGTCGGCATTCGCGGGGTAGGACGCTTTAGATTCTCAGGCAGTCCGTGGTCAGGCCCCCGTCACTGGGGAGGGGAAGTGGGTCATCTCCCGCAGGGCGGGAAACCAGCGGGCCCACAATGCGGCCACTGCCAGTGTTGCCACGCCCCCCACAACCACAGCCGGGACGATCCCCCACCACGCCGCGGTCACCCCGGACTCAAACTCGCCCAGCTCGTTGGAGGCGCCGATGAACATGGCGTTCACGGCACTCACCCGCCCCCGCAACGCGTCCGGCGTCTCAAGCTGCACCAGCATATGGCGCACGAACACGCTCACCATGTCCGCCGCACCCAGCAACAGCAGCGCACCGAGCGACAATCCGAAGCCCGTCGAGAGCCCGAACACGATGGTCATCACCCCGAAGACGACGACGCTACCGAACATCGCCCCCCCTGCCCGATCGCTGATCGGCCGAACCGTGAGCCAGGCAGCCATCAGGGCTGCACCGACACCCGGAGCGGCCCGCAACAGACCCAACCCGTCGGGCCCCACGTGGAGGATATCGCTCGCATACGCCGGCAGCAGGGCGGTGGCCCCTCCGAACAGGACGGCGAACAGGTCCATGGAGATCGCCCCCAGGATCACGGGGCGCGAGCGGACGAAGACTAACCCCTCGAGCACGGTCCGCCAGCGCGCGCGGGGACGCGCGGAAACGACCAGAGGATCCCGGACCCGACACATGAGCAGACTGGCCACCACCAGCAGCGACCCGCAGCTGCCATAGACGACAAGAGGACCGGCCAGATACAGCACCCCGCCCAGCGCGGGACCGGCAATGGTGGCCACCTGCCAGGCGGAGGAGCTGACCCCAACCGCGTTCGCGAAGAGGGACCGGGGCACCAGGTTCGGGACGAGGGACTGCTGCGCCGGGGCGGTGAAGGCCCGGGCGACCCCGAACAGGGACATGACCGCTAGGATGGGCCACGCTGCCCTGGGCCCGTGCAGGGTGAAGACGAAGAGCAGCGCCGCGCAGACGAGCTCCACCAGATAGCAGACGATGAGGATTCGGGTCCGCTGGAACCGGTCCGCGGCATGGCCGGCCACCAAGACCAGCACGACGAAGGGAAGGAACTGGGACAGGCCGACGAGGCCGAGCTGCAGCGGGTCGCCCGTGAGAGCGTAGATCTGCCACCCCACCGCAACGGTCTGCATTTGGATGGCCACCGAAGAGAGGAAGCGGGCGCTCAGGAAGAGTCCAAACGAGCCCTGTCCGAGGAGCGCCCTGAAGCCGGCGGCCTGGAGCGTCGCGGATGCTTCCATCAAACAGGATGGCCCCGCAAAGGACCGGGACCTGCTGCACGAGGTCCCGCGGGGAGATGGACCAGCGGGGCAAGGCTTCGATAGACGCAGAAGTCCGCCTTCACCTGACCCGACGGCTCATGGGCCTGCCCCGGCCTACCGCAGGTCAGGCCGGGGAGACCTAACCCGACCATCTCCGTCTGCCGCCACTCAGTGCAGATAGGTACCGGCCCCGAGGTAGTGGGCCTGCCAGTAAGGCGATGTCAGATTGGCGACGCGCACCCGATGGTCCGACGAGGAGGCGTGGACGAACCGGTCGCGGTCGATCATGAGCCCCACGTGGTACACCCCCGGACCGATCCGAAAAAAGACAATGTCCCCGGGTTGCGGATTCTTCGAATCGGTCCGCCGGGCCAGCCGCCGCTGCGCCAGCGACTCCCGCGGGATGCGTACCCCCGCCGCCGAATAGGCGTATTGGGCCAGGCCGCTGCAGTCGAATCCGCGTCCGGGCAAGGACCCCCCGTAAACATAGGGCGTGCCGACCTGGGACATGGCCGCCTCCACGACCTCCGCCCTCTTCCCCGAGAGACCGGTGGACGCACACCCAACGAGAAGCACCCCCGGCAGCAAGCCCGTAAAGGCATTCGCGACAGAGCGTACGCACACCAATTTCAACCCCCCTTCGCAATGTGTGTTCTAACCCTTTGTAAAATTGACTTCTAGTACTTTGCACCTTCCCTGTCAAGGGACACGATCGGATGCGTGGTCGACCCGGACCACACCCACCGCGGCATCGTCCGCGACCAGGCCGTCCTGGCATCCGCAATGGGGGGACAAGTCCATCCGCAGCATCATCGAGCATGCGGTCTCCCCTTGGCGGCTCTCTCGCCGACGGAAAAAGCTCCTAACCCGATCGAAGTGGCCGACCCCGACTCGAGGTCGGCGGTGTTTCAGTCCGATTCCATGCCTGGGCCAGGCATCGCCGACCACCGCCTCGCAGTATCTCGGCCGAACTTCCAATTGTCGGCCGGCGGCAGGGATTGGGACATAGGCGACATTGACGCCGATCAGACGCCCCACCGAATCCAGTAGAGGTCCCCCTGCATTGCCGAGGTCGATGGGGCGTCGGTCTGGATGAGCGCGGCTTTCCCGGGGCCAGCATAAGCAAGACGGCCGGGCCGCAGACTGCTGACCAGTCCCTGCGTGAGGCTGCCCGAGAGACGGAACGGATCGCCGATGGCAAAGACCGCCTGACCGACCGCAAGGTTGGCGGATGATCCGCGGGGAACCGGCTTGCAGCGCCCGATCATACCTTCAACGCGCAGCACGGCAAGGCCGTACTCGGGCGCGCTCCCAAGCACCTCCGCCCGCCGCAGCTGACCGGCCGCGAAGCGCACCTGAACCAGCTCCGCCCCCGTCACCCCCAGATTGGTGGTGACGATGTGCCCCTCCGCGTCCCACACGAAGCCGGAGGCCGTGCGGATGTCGGCCGTATTCGGGCCGATTAGGCCCGGGGACCGCTTCGCCTTGACGACCAGGACCACGGAGGGGGCCACCTCCCGGAAGATACGGGCGGCGCGCTGCTCCGTGTCCGCCAAGTTCGTATCCGCCAGGTTCCCGGGCGCGGCGAGGGGCGCCGGCTCATTCCATCCGCCATGGACTAGCCGGCCGCAACCGTAGCCGATCTACGAGCGGAAGCCCGCCTTGGGAACCAGAGCACGACCACCGCCGAGCCGACGATCGCACGCAGTGGCACTCTGGCACCGCCCGGCGCCCCGACGCAGCCGGGAGGATCGTCAGGGCAGCCTGAGGCGGGCCAACCGGCTGCTCCCCCTTCTGGGCTGGCCCATCTGGGGATTGGCATGCAACCGATGACAGGGCGGCTCGGCTGGCCATGATCGCCCGAAGCGGCGGGCGAGTCTTCCCGACGCCCGACGGATATATCGCTGCCATTGCGGCATCGCGCGGTTTCATGGTGGCATCCAGCGACACGTCGCCCTACGCGGCGTGCGGGTTTGATTTAGACAGTCCGATATGGCGCGCTTAAAGCTGCCAAAATCAGAATAGTATTTCGAGTATAGAACCTCCTTCTTGACGAATTTCCATAAGCGCTCAATGAGATATAAATTCGGTGAATAGGCTGGAAGGAATTCGGTGAATAGGCTTGAAGGAAAAGCAGCTCAATGTTAAGCTTTGAAGCCAATTCGGCGACGATGTGACATTTCTGGTAACGGGCGTTATCCAGTACCAGTAAAGGGCACCCCTACGAACTGTCGTCTTTCGTCTCGCAGCTCTTGATCCATAGCGTTATCCACTGGCCGAGGAAGGTCTTTCGTTCTTGGTTCGATGCGTCACATCAACAATAGTGCAATCCCGTATGGTTGCAATGACGAGGTGGCCGCGCGCTAGACGATTACACTTACGACTTCGCCTTCACCGGCCGGATGCCCTGTCGTCGGCTGACGATCGGCGGAATCGATCGCCGCCTCTGCGCAGTCCGTAGTAGTACGTGAGTGCTTGCACCGATTGTCGCCAGCGCCTTGCCGCCTTATCTTCTGGTGGTGGTAAAGGGCTCGACCCTTGAGCGTTCGGCGTGACGACACGGTAGCGGGTCGAACAAAAGAAGAATGCCGCCCCGCCACAGGTGCCTGGCGTGAATGCGTAAGCGGCCCTGATATGGAACAGGGGCATCGCGTCCCCCGCCCAGGCGGCAGAGGCTCGGCCGATGTGGCGCCAGGAGGAGAGGGAATGACGGCGATAGAGAGTGAGGTCGACCTCAGGACCCGATTCGCCGCGATGCGGCGGACATCGGTGGAGGCCACCTGGCTCGGGCCTCGCCCGGGAGCGCCACCGAAGGATCTGCGAGAAGGCCTATTTCCAAGGCTCTGCAGCGAGGATTTGCCCCGGGCATAGAGCTGTGCGACTGGCTCGAAGCCGAGCGGGAAGTGTGCGCGGCCAAGGATCGAGCAAGCACTGGTTGATGCGCGAGGCGCCTGCGTTTAGAGAGGGAGCGGAAGGTTCCGAGCCGACATGCGATATTGGGCGTGGAGGTGGGTGGGCCACCTCCACGCCCGACGAGTCCCCCGTACTTTCCCGGCCCCTGCATGCCGGGTTTCTTTTGGCCAGTGTCTTTTCGGAAGAACGCATCTACCTGACCCGCATCGGGGAGCCGGACTGCACCCCCCCACCATGCCGGCACACTGGACGAGCCGGCAGATTCTCTGAAATCCACACGGCCATTGTCTCGCGGTTCGGACGCGTCAATGCCCAACGCCACTGAAGCTATTGGAAGCTGATTCGAGCTGGCGCCCTGCTGGAGATCGATTCACTCCACCGGCATGGTTCCTGCGGCCTGCGATGACAAGAGCGCGGCCGATCCTCTTGCGCACAGCGCTCGCGGTCGCCGGTGCTTTGCGGCTCGATCCGGTCGGGAAGTGATGTCCTTGCCGGTGCCGGACGTCGCAACGAGTTCAGGCATCGACCTTGCTGGCGCACACGGGGAACGACCACTCAGCTGCGAGGTGATGTGATGAACGAGATCCAAGGACGAAAGGTAGCGGTCTTGGCAGAGGACTTGTACGAAGATCTGGAGCTATGGTACCCGACGATTCGGTTGCGCGAGGCCGGCGCGGTGGTCGTGCTCCTGGGTACCGGTGACGCGCGGTACACGGGCAAGCACGGGCTGCCGGTGGAGGTCGACGGACCGGTCGAGTCGGCCCGGGTGAGCGACCTGGACGCCCTCGTCATTCCGGGCGGCTATGCCCCCGACCGACTACGGCGCAGCCAGGCGGTGCTGGAACTGGTGCGCACGATGGACCGCGCCGGCAAGCTTATCGCCTTCATCTGCCACGCGGGCTGGGTGCCCGCCTCGGCAGGCATCTTGAAGGGTCGGCGCATCACGTCCTTTTCCTCGATTCGGGACGATATGGAGAACGCCGGCGCGAGATGGGAAGACAACCCCGTGGTGACCGACGGAAACCTGGTCACCAGCCGGTCGCCTGAGGACCTCCCCGATTTCTGCGATGCGATCATCGGGTATTTGGCGGGGTGACAATCCGCCGGCGCAGCCGCGCGAGCCCACGGCACGTGTGGATTCCTACAGAAAGCTCTCCGCGGACACACAACCCCAATAGACACCACAGAATAGCGCTCGGCACGGAGCTGCCTGGTGGAACTGCTCTATATCTTGCTGGTCCTCCTGCTCGTCACGCGCCTGTTCGGCGAGATTGCTGCACGCCTGCGGCAGCCAGCTTTGGTCGGCGAGCTGCTCTCCGGAATCACCCTCGGATTCGTGGCACATTACTTCTCCAGCAGGTTGCCCGTCCTGGCCTCTCTGCCGTCGAACGAGGTCTTCGTCTCCCTAACCGATCTCGCCATCTTCTTCCTGATGCTGTTGGCCGGCGTAGAGATGCATCCGCGCGAGCTCGCGCAGAGCTCCCGCTCCGCCCTGGGGGTTGCTCTCGGGGGAATGCTGTTACCGCTGGTAGGGGGTTTCGCCCTGGGCTGGGTATGCATCCCAGCCTCGGATTTCCGTGTGGCACAGAGTCTGTTCGTGGCGACCGCGCTGGCCATCACGGCAGTGCCGGTCGCCGTGAAGGTGCTCCTGGAGCTCGGCCAGCTCAACAGCCGCATCGGGCAGACGATCGTCTCGGCCGCCGTATTCGATGACATCCTCAGCCTGCTCCTGCTGGCGATCCTGACCGCTGTGATCAAGACCGGCGAATTGCCCGGTGCTGATCGCGGCTCTGAGCTATGCGCTGCTCGCCGAGGCGCTCGGAATTCACTTTGTTCTGGGGGCGTTCGTCGCTGGCCTGTTCTTCGTTCACCAGACGATCGACGAAGAGGTATACCGTGCCCTGCGCGAGCGCTTGAGTACCTTCACCTCGGGCTTCCTCGCACCGCTCTTCTTTGCATCCATCGGTTTTCATCTCGATACGGCAGCGGCCGTCGAGATTCCCGTGTTCGTGACCCTGCTGGTGCTTGCCGCCTTTGACGGCAAGCTGGTGGGAGCGGGACTGCCGGCTTACTGGGCGGGGCTCGACAGACGGCAGGCGCTCGGCGTAGGGGTGGGCATGAGCGCGCGAGGCGCCGTCGAGCTGATCGTCGCGGACATTGCCCTCA
>JARRNE010000134.1:0-8136 GCA_037385305.1 Chromatiaceae bacterium
CTGACGGCCCCGTGGCCGGCTGGCTTCTCGGCGTGCTCGCATGAGGCTTTTGCGCCCCTCGCGTAGCGGAGCCGGCACGCGGGGCGGCGCTGCTGAGGGTATCTAAGACGCGGCTTCCGGTCCCTAGACTCGATGGCTTCGCCATCTCGCTCGGGGCCAGCGAAGCACATTGCCGATCATGACAACGCGCCCCACCCACCACGACATCGCGGAAGGCTGCAACGGCTCGCCGCTCTAGTCGAAAGTGAGAGAGTGGGTGTGGGCGACCGCTGGAGCGGGTGCAGCGGCGCCCGCTAACCTGTTGTTCTAGCTTTGGTGCCCGGGGCGGGACTCGAACCCGCATGACCGAAGTCGAGGGATTTTAAGTCCCTTGCGTCTGCCGATTTCGCCACCCGGGCGGGGTGGAAAAGGAAGCTACCTATGCATCCGGTTGAGCGGTGGCCGTTATTGCCACTTGCCGTCCGCGGACCCGCGGGGAGGGGTCAGGCAACGGGGGGGACGCATGGCGATCAAGATCGCCGTCCGAGGGGATGGAGGCTGAGCCCGGAATCGAACCGAGGTACACGGCTTTGCAGGCCGCTGCATAACCACTCTGCCACTCAGCCTGAAACGACAAAAGTATATGAAGGCAAAATAAGTTTGTCACGCGAGGCCGTTCCGTTACGTCGCCGGCCGCTCAGGGCTGATCCGGATCTGCCCCGGGAGCCGTGTGCCCCAGGATCTCCCGCTCCATCAGCTTGGCGGTGTGGATTCCAAGACCTTTCAGCTTGTGGTTCAAGGCGGCCACCTCCACCAGCGTGCCGACATTGCGGCCGGGACGGACGGGGATAGTCACGTGCGGGATCTCCACATCCAGGATGTTCATGCCGGTCTCCATGAGGCCTGTGCGGTCATATTCCGCCGATTCGTCCCAGTCCGTCAGGGTGATCGCTAGGCTGATCCGCTTGTCTGGTCGCACGGCGGCAACCCCGAACAGCAACCGAATGTCGATGATCCCGATGCCGCGTGCCTCCATGTGGTAAGGAAGCAACGGGCTCGCACGGCCCAGGAGAACCGAGTCGCTCAGGCATTTGATGGTGACTATGTCGTCTGCCACCAGGTGACAGCCACGCCGAATGAGCTCGAGCGCGCATTCGCTCTTGCCGACCGCGCTGTGACCGAGCAACAGGACCCCGACGTCGTGAATGTCCATCAGCACGCCATGGACACTCGTCTCCGGGGCGAACTCCGCCTCCAAGTGCTCCCAGAGGCGCTTGTATAGCTTGGTCGTACCGTAGGGACAGGTCAAAACCGGTATCCCGACGGCCTCGGCGCGCTCCGTGACCAAGTGGGGCGGCCGGCGGCCGTTGGTCACGATCGCGCAGGGAACGTTCGCGTCAATGACGCGGGCAACGTTTATTCTCAGCCCGTCGTTGTGATCATGCGACTCGACGTAGGTAACCTCCCCTTTGCCGAGGACCTGGATTCTCTCCGAGCGAAAGGAGTCGAAGTAGCCCGTCAGCTCCAGGGATGGGCGGTTCAGCTCGGGGGACACGATCGGACGGGATAGTCCGCGCCGGCCCGCGGCCACCTCCAAACCGAGCAGGGGAGTATCCAACAGGTTTTCGACAATGGTGGACCCCTGTGACCTCGCGCTGCTGCTGTTGCGCTGCTCCTCGGGCCGAGACAGGGTGGGATGCCATGGTGGGCGCACCGGGATGGTAAAGTATAACCGCCATCGCGCACCCCGTTCTGCAGCCCTGGCAGAATCCGCCGTCAACTCGGAGCATGCAAACCCAGCACTGATCACTTACGCCAGAATTGCGGGGTAAAGAGGATCAGCAGGGAGAACAGCTCCAGCCGGCCGAGCAGCATGGTGAAGGCGCACACCCAGGTCTCGTAGTCATTGAGGCTCGCGTAGTTCTGAGCGGGCCCCACCCGGCCGAGACCAGGGCCGGCATTGTTGATGCAAGCCACCACGGCGCTCAGGGCCGAGATGAAGTCGAGGCCCCCAAAGATCAACAGGAAGGTGAGGACGACGACGCTCATCGCATAGAGGAAGCTGAACCCCAGCACGGCGAAGACCACGTTGTTCGGAATCGGCGTTCCGCCGATGGTAAGCGGAGAAATGAGCGACGGGTGGATGAGCCGGGAGAGCTCCCGTGAGCTCTGATGGGTGAGAATCAGGGTGCGTATCATTTTGACGCCGCCACCGGTTGAGCCCGAGCTAACGGTGATGCAGGAGAGAAAGAGCATCCAGAAGGGTACAAAGATCGGCCAGGCACCGAAATCGACAGATGCGAAGCCGCAGTCGGTCGCGATCGAGACCAAGTTGAAGCTCGCTCGGCGCAGCGAGGTCGAGAAGTCCGGATAGACGTGGTGCATCCAGAGGTACAGACCGCAGCCGAAACAGCTGACGGCAATCAGGGCGATCACCGCCCTCGCCTCGGGGTCACGCCAATAGGGCCGGAGGCTGCGTTCCTTGTAGACGGTGAAATGGGTGGCGAAGTTGAGGGCCGCCAGGACCATGAAGACGATCAGGACAACCTCGATCGCCGGCGAGTGGAAGGCACCGACGCTCGCGTCCCGGGTGGAGAAGCCGCCCAGGCTGAGGGCCGCAAACGCATGACAGATGCCGTCGAACCAGCTCATGCCAGCCAGCCGCAGGGCCACGATGCAGGCAACTGTGATGCCGAGGTAAACGATCCATAGTGCCGCTGCGGTGTCGGCGATGCGCGCGGTGAGCTTGGTGTCCTTGATCGGACCGGGCACTTCGGCCTTCAGCAGCTGCATACCGCCGACGCCCAACATGGGCAGGATCGCCACCGCCAGCACGATGATCCCCATGCCGCCGATCCAGTTGAGCTCACACCGCCATAGGTTGATCGAGGGCGGCAGGAAGTCCAGCCCGACCATCACCGTCGCCCCTGTGGTCGTGAGGCCCGACATGGTCTCGAACATGGCATCGGTAAAGCTCATCCCCTGATGCAGAATAAGCGGCTCCGTGGCAATGCCCGCAACCGCCGTCCAGGCCATCGCCACCAGGATGAAGCCGTCGCGGGCCTTGAGATCCGCCCGGTGGGTAAAGGTGAGCAGGAAGAGAAGGCTGCCGGCCCCGAGACAGCCGACCATGCCCTCGACGAAAGTCATCAGGGTTCCGTCCTCGTAGAGCACCGCCGAGGTGATGGGCATGAGATACATCAGGCTGAACACCATCAGCATCCGCCCGAGGACATGGGCGACGGACAGCAGGGAGCGCATCAGAAGAAGGCAAGGCCGACCTGGAAAAACTTCTCGACCTTGCGCACCAGATCCTTGGTCACCACGAACACGATGACATGGTCCTCGGGCTCAATGACCGTGTCACCGTGGGCTATGATGACTTGGCGCCGGTCCCCCTCCGCGCGCACGATAGCGCCGATGGTCACGCCCCTGGGCAGGTCCAGCTCGTCGATGCGCCGCCCGACCGCCCGAGAGGTCGATCGGTCCCCGTGGACGATCAGCTCCAGGGCCTCCGCGGCGCCGCGCCTTAGGCTGTGGACCGACACTACATCGCCGCGGCGGACATGGGCGAGGAGCGACCCGATCGAAATCTGGGCGGGAGCAATGGCGATATCGATGCGGTCTGACTGCACCAGATCCACATAGGCCCGGCGATTGATGAGGGCCAGCACCCGCCGGGCTCCCAAGGACTTGGCAAGCAGCGCACCCAGGATGTTGTTTTCTTCCTCGTTGGTGAGGGCGATGAAGAAGTCCATGTCTTCGATATCCTCGGCCGTGAGCAGCGTCTCGTCCGTGACCTCACCTTGGAAGACCAGCGCGCGACTGAGATTCGCGCCCAGGAAGCGGGCCCTGCGCTCGTCCGAATCTATGACCTTGACGGCGTAATCGTTCTGGGTTGCGCTCGCCAGGCGGAAGCCGATATTGCCGCCGCCCGCAATTATCAGGCGCCGGCAAGGGCGATCCAGCCGCCGTAGCTCCCTCACCACCTCCCGGATCTTTGCCGTGGCGGCGAGACAGAAGACCTCGTCACCGATCTCGATCACCGTATTGCCGTCGGGCACGATCGGCCGGTCGCGACGGTAGATTGCCGCGACTCGCGCGTCCACCTTCGGGAGCCGTTGGCGAAGGTGCGAAACCGGATGTCCCACGAGGTACGCCCCCGCGACCGCCCGGACGGCGACAAGACTGACGAGCCCGTCGGCAAACTGAATCGCTTGCAGCGCCTCGGGGAGCTCGATCAGCTTGACGATGTGGTCGGTGACGATCTGCTCCGGACAGATGCTGTAATCGACCGCAAAGTTCTTGTCATCCAGGAGCCCCGGGTACTGCTCGTAGTCCGGCGAGCGCAGGCGGGCGATCTTGGTGGGAATACCGAACAGTGCCTCCGCGGTGCGGCAGGCGCAGAGGTTGGTTTGGTCGCTGGCCGTGACGGCGATCAGCAAGTCGCAGTCGTCGGCTCCCGCCTGCTGCAGAACCGACGGCAGGGCGCCGTTGCCCAGCACGGTCCGCAAGTCTAGCCGGTCCTGAAGCAGCCGCAGACGCAGGGCCTCCGTATCGACGACCGTAATGTCATTGGCCTCGGGAACGAGGCTCTCGGCAACGGAGGAACCGACCTGTCCGGCCCCCAGGATGATGATCTTCACGGGGACAAGGGGCGGGACGCCGAGCCGTCGGTCATGAAGCCAGCCCCATATGGAGAGCTCCAAGCCGCCGGCAGCATGACCATTGACCGTGCTGCCGCCTCCTTTGAGGGAGCAGGGGTATTTGGCAGGGCCTCCGCCGCGTTCGCGTGATCCACAGGACGGGGATTCTTTTCCCTTCTCATTCAGGGTGCTCAGCTTCTGCGGCAAGAAAGCAACCCGCCCCGGGGCGGTGAGATCCGCCCGGGCGCCATCGCCGACAGTTTACGCCAGCTCTACCGCGCCAGATAGCGCCGGAAGGCGGCGGTACTTTCCCAGCCGAAACCCTTACCCTCCCGCAGGATGAAGAAGGCGGCGATAGCCTCCCGCTTGGCAAGGGCGGTGCCCTTCGTGTCTCCCATCACCATGAGGGCGGTCGCCAGGCCGTCCGCCTCCACCGCCGTGGGGCGCACCACGGTGACGGAGGCCAGACGCTGGTCAACCGGTATCCCTGTTTTGGGATCGATCTCGTGGGAGTAACGCCTCCCGCCCTTCTTAAAGAAATTGCGGTAATCCCCGGAGGTGGAGAGTCCGGCATCGGTGATGTGCATGATTCTGGAGACCGTGCGACCTTCCGGAGCCGGCTCCTCGATGGCGATCCTCCAGGGGGTGCCATCGGCGTTGCGCCCTTTCACCCGGATCGCCCCCGCTACCGCCGCCATGTAGTCGCCAATTCCGCGGGCGTCCAGATAGGCGGCCACCTGGTCGGCACCGTAGCCCTCTCCCAGGGCCGAGAGGTCGATATACATATCGCCCCGTTGCTTCCTCACCGCCGGTGGGGAGGCGCGGAGCTGAAGCTTCTGGTATCCCACCCGTGCGCCCGCCGCCGCAATCGCCTGGCGGGATGGGACCTCATCGATCTTGCCGTCCGGACCGAATCCCCAATGGTTCACCAGCGGGCCCACCGAGATGTCGAACGCCCCGTCGCTCAGGGCGCTCAAACGCTGCCCCTCGGCGATGACGGAGAGCAATGCGCGGGACACCGGAATCCAATCGGTGCTCGGGTTGCGGTTGAGGCGAGAGAGCTCGGAAGACGCCTTGTAGGTAGAAATGACGGCCACCGCTTGCGCGAGCACGCCGGTCACCCCCTGCTGAAGAGCTTCGCCAGAGAGTCCGGCGGGCAGACGGGCCACCTTGACCGAATAATAGGTACCCATGGTCGGGCCGCTCAGCTCCAAGGTCTTCCCAGAGCGGTCGCCGCAGCCGGCGATCAGGGCACACAGGAGCAGGCGCACCAGCAGTCGGCTCGCCGCCTTGGCATCCGTACGTGCGATGCACCCGATGGGCGGCGCCACCACACGCGGCTCCCCGCCGGACCTCCCGATCAATTCCCGCCCGGCGCTCGCCAGGGAATATCTTTTCCAGGTTTGCGCCTCGGCCGCGGTGGTTTCGCGGATCATGCCCAGCGCACTTGGGCCATGGCATCGTAATCGGCCTCGAAGCCCGCTGACAGCATCCGCGCCCTGAGGGAAGACGCGAGGGCAGCCTCGCCGTCCACCGTTCGGATCAGCAGGCGGCGCCGACCCAAGCGAGGCACCCTGCGCAGGGCCGCGAGGGCGAGCCCAACCTCCCCCTGGGCGGCGCGCCGCCCCCCACCTCCGGCCAGGGCACCAGGACACCGTATGGGTTGGCGGGATCGATCGCGGCCAGCAGCGTAACCTCCCCTTCCGGATAGCCGTCTACCGGAACCTCTTCCAGGCGGGCACCCCTCAGCCGATCAACCGCCCCCGGAAGTGCGAACTGGGCCCCCGACAAGCCCTCGACGAAGTAGCCGCGGCGCACCCGGCCAGCCTCTTCCATCTGTTTGAGCACCCGGTAAACGGGGCCGAATCCGCCCGTCAGACCCTCGCCCTGCACGGCCTCCCGGCTCACCACGCCATAGCGTTCAAGGAGCATCTGAGCGCGAGCGAGAAGGCGCTCCGTCTCCGATACCGCGCGGGTAATACCCTCTACGACGGACCAACGTCCTCCCGCGAGGGTAGGCACACGGGGACGGCCGCCTCGATGGAAACCACCCGCAAGGTTGCGCATCCAAGTCCTCCCGCTGGGCCGGGCAACCCCCCTGTCCCACGGCCTCCGCCAGCTCTGTGAAAAAGCAGGCGCCGCGTTCCCGCAGACGATCCAGCAGGCCGCGGTGGGGGTCGGAGAGCGGCGAATCCTCGGCGGCGGGCTCCAGCAGGGCACCTGCCTGGCCTCGCCGGTAGACGGCGATACGGCCATCCCTGGGCCCGAGCGCCCCGCGGCCGACCCAAACGATCTGCCCCGTCGCCGCCAGGAGATCCAGGTCCTCGGGCCGGTAACCGGGGACTCGGGCCGGGAGAAGCACGCGATCGAGCGCGGACCAGGGAACCGGGAGCCCTTCCAGCTGGAGAAGCGCCTCCATGAGCCGCGGTGCGCCCCGGGCCTCCTCCCCGATCCCGTGCCAGCGGGACAGAAAGCGGCCGAGGGTCGCCGCGTCCACCGGCGCCACCGCCTGACGCAGCCGAGCGAGCGTCCGTCGGCGCAGACGACGCAGCACCTCGGCGTCGCACCACTCGGGCTCGCTGCCCATCGGCCGGATCTCCCCCCGGACCAGTACACCCTGTGTCGCGAGCAGTCGCAGGGGCGGCTCGGCCTGGGCCGGGGCCAGACCGAAACGTGCCGCCGCCTCCTTGGTCGGGAAAGGACCGTGCACCCGGGCGTAGCGCCGCAGCAGATGGTCGAGGGGGACCTCCGTCGGCTGCAGATAGCTGTCTGGCAGGCCAGGTGGGGGGACCAACCCCACGGCATCCCGATAAAGCCCCGCGTCCTCGGCGGCGACCCATCGCGTCTCCCCCGCGATCCGAATCCGCACCGCCCGGCGCTGGTCCTCCAGAGCCCTCAGCCAATCCGAGGGCTCACCGACACAGCGCGCTGTGATCTCCGGTGGCGAGAGGTCGCCCAGGCGACGCAGCAGGTCGTGGAGCTCGTCGGCGTCCCGTGCCTGACGATCACTGTCCAAATGCTGCAGCTCCCGCTCCAGGGCCCCCAAGGCTTCAGCGTCGATGAGCTCCCGCAGCTCCGCTTGCCCCAGAAGCTCGCCCAGCAGGCCCCGGTCCAGGGTCAGGGCTTGGGCGCGCCGCTCCGCGATGGGGGAATCCTGCTCGTAGATGTAAGCGGCGACGTAGGCGAAGACCAGGGAACGGGCGAAGGGCGATGCACGCGGGGTCTCGGCCTCGTGGACCCGGATCGCCCGGCTGCGCACGCCCCGCAGGATCTCCCTCAGTCCCGAGAGATCGAAGACATCGCTCAGGGCCTGGCGGTAGGTCTCCAGAACGATAGGGAAGGAAGGGTAGCGGCGCACCGCGGCAAGCAGATGCTGGGCCTTCAACCGCTGCGCCCACAATGGCTGACGCCCCCGCGGGCTGCGGCGCGGCATGAGCAGTGAGCGCGCCGCATTCTCCCGGAAGAGTCCGGCGAACAAGGCCGTGTCCGGCAGCTGCCCGGTGACCCGGGC
>JARRNE010000135.1:0-6227 GCA_037385305.1 Chromatiaceae bacterium
CGATCGCATTCTCTTCGATGGTCACCAAGAGCTTGTGGCTCACGGCAAGCTCCAGGATCAGTCGCTCATCCAGGGGCTTGACGAAGCGCATGTTGACGACAGTGGCATCCAGCGCCTCCCCCGCCCGGAGGGCGGGTAGCACCAGGCTACCAAAGGCAAGAAAGGCAACCTCCCGCCCGCGTGGGCGTACCTGGGACTCGCCGATTCGCAGCCGGCCGCCATTCCCCCTGACCTCGGCCGTAGGCACGGCGGCGCGGGGTCTGCCGGCGCCGAGCTCCTCGCGGCGGAGGGGGTGACCGCGCGCTGCGTGCACCTGGGGCTCCCGGACCATTTCATCGACCAGGCATCGCGCGAGGAGCAGCTGGCAAGCTGCGGCCTGAGTGCTGACGGCATCGAGACCTCGGTCCGCAGCCTGCTTGGCGAGAGCGAGGGCGAATTGGGCCTCCGGGAGGGTGGATCCCTCGCATGAGGCGAGCCCTGCTCATTCTGGCTCCGCCGCTTGTTCTGGCTGCCTTGGGGCTTCCCTGGTGGCTCGGGGGGCGGGCCGAACAGGTCTACGAGCAGACCTTGAGCCGACTGCCGAACCAGGGGCTGACCGTGGTGGCCAGCCATTACGACCGGGGCTGGTTCAGCTCCCGGGCGAGCGCGGAGCTGGCGCTCACCCGACGTCCGAGGCCGGAGGCCGGCACCGCGCCCCTCACGGTGCATGTGGAGAGCCGTGTCCACCACGGCCCCTGGAGCCTGACCGAGCCGCGTCTGCAGCCGGTAGGAGCCGTCGTGGAGAGCCGGGCGGGCTTCGGCCCCGAGGGAAAAGAGCCGCCTTTGCTGCGCGCGGAGACCCTAATGGAACTGGACGGGGAAACGGTCAGCCAGCTGCGCATCCCGGCGATTGGACCCTCGCAGACAAGGGGCGGCGGCAAGATCAGGGTCGCCGAGGGCACCGGCGAGGTGCGCTTCAGCCCAGACCCCGAGTCGGGACAGGCTTGGCTGGAGCTTCCTGAGGCGGAGCTCAGCGCGGATGCCGGGGAAGTCGTTAGGTTGCGTGCGGTCCGGATTGAGGGCAAAGGCTCCCGCGGGCCCTCTGGTCTCCTGGACGGGCGGGGGCAGCTAAAGGCCGGGGAGGTTTCCGTCGAAGGGCCCGCGGGCAATTTTTGTGCAGCCGGGGTTTCCGTGGTCGGCGAGAGCCACCCGGAGAGGGGCCTTCTGTTTCTGCACGGCGAATACCGAGTCGCGGACCTCGTGATCAACGGGGCCCGTTATGCCCCCTGGGTCCTGGAGGCCTCGGTTCACCGCCTGGACGGTCCCGCGCTGGTCTCCCTGCAGCGGGCACTGAACGACTTCCCCCAGAGCGGGGCCGATCCCGCAACCCAGGCCGCGTCGGCGGCGGCCATCTTTGCTTCGCATCTGCCGCCGATCCTTGCCGCGGGTCCCTCGCTGACCCTGGACCGGCTGGACATGGGGACGCCCGAAGGGCCGATCACCGGACACCTCTCGTTGTCCGTCCAGGCCGTGACCCGGGACAGCCTCAGGCAGCGAGTGGCCTGGCTGACCCGTCTGGCCGGAGAGGCCGACCTCGCTGTCCCTGAGCCGCTGCTCCGGCGCCTGATGACGGAGCGGCGTCGGCGCCAGCTCCTCGCGGAGCTGCGAAAGCAGGACCCGGCGGTCACGGCGGTTCCTGCGGAATACGAATCCCAGCTCGCCCATGCGGCCGCCAAGCAGCTCGATGGTCTGGTCCGGCAGGGTTGGGTGACCCGCGGACAAGGGCGGATCATCGCCAGGATCAAGCTAGCGGACGGGCTGCTCACTATCAACGGCAAGACCTTTCCGCTGGCGCCCTCCGCCCTCCATTTTCACTGACGGCGACAGCATGCCTGACATTGCGGCGATACCCGCCTTCGAGGACAACTACATTTGGCTGCTTCGCCAGAATCGGAGCGCCGCAGTCGTGGACCCGGGGGATGCGGATCCGGTGCTCAGGGCGCTGGATCAGTCGGACCTCGAGCTTTCCGGGATCCTGATCACACACCACCACGGGGACCACACGGGCGGTGTGGAGGAGCTGGTGTCCGTGTTCCCTGAGGTGAAGGTCTTTGCCCCGCACGACCGGCGCATTCCCTGCGTGACGGACCAGGTCGCCGAGGGGGCAGAGGCTCAGATCCCGGGGTTACCGGCCCTGTTTCGGGTTCTGGAGGTCCCCGGCCATACGGCGACCCACATCGCCTACCTTGGCGAGGGGGTCCTCTTTTGCGGTGACACCCTGTTCGCCGCTGGGTGCGGGCGGGTCTTCGACGGCACCTTCGAGCAGCTCGCCGTCTCCCTCGAGCGGATCGCTGCGCTGCCTCCGGATATCCTCATCTACTGTGCGCATGAGTACACCCTGGCCAACCTGGGGTTCGCGGCCTGGGTGGAGCCGGAGAGCTGCGCTGTGGCCAATCGGGCAGCGGAGGCGCGCCGCCGGCGGGCGGCGGGGGAGCCCACTGTCCCCTCCTGCCTGGCCGAGGAGCTTGCGACCAATCCCTTCCTGCGCACCGGGGTGCCCGCCGTCAAGGAAGCGGCGGAACGTTATGCGGGGCACCCCCTGGGCTCCCACGCCGAGGTCTTCACTGCCCTACGGCAGTGGAAGGACAACCGGTACGATTAGGAAGCTACCAGCTACCAGTTGGTAGCCCCGTTTAGGATGTGTGGCGAACGCAGCGAACCGCCTCCCTTTCGAGGTAGGCCTGCGAAGATGTCCAGAGATGCGGTGAGAGGCGAACCGCATGCGGCTGCTGTCTGGCTGGCGGCGGCGCCACCGCTTGGCAATTTGGCGCCGGGGCGTGCTGCTGCTGGAAACGGGGCCCCTTTTCCACCTGTCTTCCCGGAGCTGTCTGCTGTGTATCCGCTTCGACCGAGCCCTCGCCTCGCCCTCCGAGCCTTCGCTGCCACGGTGGCCGGCGGTTTGGCCGTGCTTGCCTTTGCCCCCTTCGGTGTCTATCTCATCGCGGTGCTGGCACTGGCGGTTCTGTACGAGCTGCTCGCCCGCTCATCACCCGCAGGAGGCTTCTGGGTCGGTTGGGCCTTCGGAATCGGGCTGATGGGGTTCGGCGTGTTTTGGATCCGAATCAGTCTGAACGAGTTCGGGAACATGGGCGCCCCCCTGGCCTATGGATTGACCTTCCTCTTCATCCTGGGGATGGCCCTCTATTACGGGATTGTGGGCTGGCTCATGGCCGGGCTTGCGGGCCGGGGCCCGCCTTGGACGGGCCCCCTGCTTCTCTTTCCCTCCCTTTGGGTCCTCGGGGAGTGGGTCCGGGGCTGGCTGTTCACCGGCTTCCCCTGGCTCGCGGTCGGATACTCCCAGGTGGATTCTCCCCTGGCCGGTCTGGCGCCGATCGCAGGGGTTTACGGTGTGAGCCTGGCGGTCGCCCTGTCCGCCGGCCTCGTATGGGGAGCGGTCCATTGGCAAGCTCGGGACCGGGTCGCGGCGCTGATGGCGCTGGGCGCCCTTTGGCTAGCGGGCGGCGTCCTGCTCCACCTCGACTGGACGCATCCTGCCGGTCGGCCGCTCCGCGCCACGGTCGTGCAGGCCAACATCCGGCAGTCCGTGAAATGGGATCCGGAGTCCCGCATCTCGACGCTGCGTGCCTACGTGAAGATGACAAGGGCAAACTGGCGCAGCGACATCATCGTCTGGCCCGAGACCGCCGTCCCCGATTTTCTGAATCGGGTGCAGCGGGTCTTCATCGATCCCCTGACGACCGAGGCAAAGAACTCCCGCACCGAGCTGGTCATCGGGATCCCCGTCCACGACCCGACGGAGCACCGCTACTACAACGGCCTCATGAGTCTGGGGACAATCCAGGACCTGTACCGCAAGCGCCATCTGGTGCCTTTTGGGGAGTACATGCCTTTCAAGTCCTTGCTGGGGCCGCTGGCGGAGGCATTCGAGATCCCGATGTCGGACTTCCGCGCCGGCCGGGCGGGCCGGCCTTTGCTGCGGGTCGGTCACTACCTGGCCGGCGTCTCCATCTGCTACGAGGACGCCTTTCCGGGCGAGGTGGTCGAGGCCATGCCGGACGCCGCCTTCTTTGTCAATGTCAGCAATGACGCCTGGTTCGGCGACTCCCTGGCGCCCCCCCAGCACCTGGAGATCGCCCGCATGCGCGGGCTGGAGAACGAGCGCTGGACCCTGCGAGCGACCAACACCGGAATCTCGGCGATTATGGATGCGAAGGGTCGTATAGTGGGCCGGGTTCCCGCCTTCGAGCGTGGCGTCACTACGGCCCAGATGCAGCCACGGGCGGGGGCCACGCCCTTTGCCTACGCCGGCGACTGGCTGCCGATCGGGGCCGCCCTGGGGATGTTGGCCGGGGGGCTGCTGCTGGCGCGGCGCGGCGCGGTTTGATTCCTTTTCCATACCAGACACCCCTCCGCTATGATGAGGTTTTTACCGGTGGAAGTCGGGCGTAGCGCACTCCAAATCCCCCCTCGCCCCTTGGGATAGGGCCGGCGTGAGCGAAACGGTCATGGTGGCAGCGACTCGATTTCTCCCAGCGTGGTTCTCCAGGTTGGCGCTGACGCCATGACCGTTACATAGGGCGCGGGGATCGGCTTGAGCGCGCTGGTCTATTTCTTCTTTGAGCTCTGCTTGCTGCGCAGGGCTCCGCAGGATCTCCCCGCCTCCAGCGCCCTGCTCGGCGTCACGCTCGTCGCTGACCTGTCAGCGGGGATCTTGCTTGCCCGCACGGCCGGCATCGCGGTCGGGGTTGGGCTGGCGCAGGGCCTGGTGGACGTGGTGCTTACGCTGTCGCTGCTGTACAGCGGCCTCAGTCTGACCCGTCACCGCTCCCGCTTTGCTCAAGCGGCTACGGCCGTGCTTGGCAGTGGCGCGCTGCTCGGTGTGCTGGCGCTGGTGCCGGTTGGTCTGTTGCCCGCGGACACGGAGTCGCAAGGTGCCGTCTTGGGCGGGCTCCTGTTCATGGCATTGATCGGCTGGAGTGTGCTCGTGACGGGCCACATCCTGCGCCATGCCTTCGATATCGCACTCGCGCAAGGGGTGGCAATCGCTGTCGCCTACGATGTCTTCCTTTACTGGCTCGTGGCCGTTCTGTTTCCCGGTAACTGAGATGCGTCTGCACATCCTCGGAATCTGCGGCACCTTCATGGGCGGCATTGCCCTGCTGGCGCGTGCTCTCGGGCACAGCGTCACGGGCTCGGACGCGAATGTCTACCCGCCGATGAGCACCCAGCTGGAGGAGGCGGGCATTCGGCTCATGGAGGGGTACCAGGCGTCCCACCTCGATCCGGCTCCGGACGTGGTGATCGTGGGAAATACCATAACGCGGGGCAACCCGGCGGTCGAGCACATGCTCGATCATGATATCCCGTACGTCTCAGGTCCCCAGTGGCTCGCGGAGAATCTGCTGCGGGACCGCTGGGTCCTCGGCGTCGCGGGCACCCATGGCAAGACCACCGTCTCCAGCATGCTGGCCTGGGTCCTGGATGCGGCGGGACTTGCGCCCGGGTTCCTGATCGGGGGCGTACCGGAGGACTTCGGCGTCTCCGCCCGCCTGGGGTCGGCGCCCTTCTTCGTGGTCGAGGCGGACGAGTACGACACGGCCTTCTTCGACAAGCGCTCGAAGTTCGTCCACTACCGGCCGCGCACCCTCATCCTCAACAATCTGGAGTTCGATCACGCGGATATCTTCGACGACCTGGCCATGATCCAGCGTCAGTTTCACCACCTTGTGCGTACGGTGCCGGGCTCTGGGCTGATCCTCCGTCCCCAGTCAGACCCTGCCCTCGACCGAGTGCTGGCGATGGGGTGCTGGACCCCGACACAGACGGTGGGCGAGGGCGGCGACTGGGCTGCGGAGCTGACGCAAGATGACGGCTCGTGCTTCCGAGTGCTCCATCGAGGGGAGGTCCTGGAGGAGGTCGGCTGGGGACTTAGCGGGCGCCACAACGTTGCCAACGGGCTCGCGGCGCTCGCCGCGGCCTGTCACGCCCGCGTTGCGCCTGCGCGGGGGATCGAGGCCCTATGCCGCTTTCAAGGTGTCAAGCGGCGGATGGAGCTGCGGGGGGAGGTTGCCGGGGTGCGGGTCTACGACGACTTTGCCCATCACCCCACCGCCATCGCGGCCACCCTCGAGGGGCTGCGGCGCCAGGTCCCCGATGAACGGATCCTGGCCGTGCTGGAGCCCCGCTCGAATACCATGCGCCTGGGGGTGCACAACGCTGCCCTTCCG
>JARRNE010000136.1:0-6218 GCA_037385305.1 Chromatiaceae bacterium
CGGCCCCCTTCCCCGGCCGGCATGGCCAACCGGCCCTTGGGTTATATGGGGTCAGACACGATATCCACAGTGGGTTATACACAGTATAGGGGGTCAGACACGATCTCCATGCTATTCTCTGACTGTCCGTTCACAAGTCGGTGAGTTCCATGGCCCGGCTCGCCCGCTATGTCATCCCTGGTCAGCCGCAGCACATTATCCAACGCGGTAACAATCGCCAGGTGATTTTTGCCGCAGATGAAGACTTTCAGTTTTTCCGTGATGCAGTGGTTGAGGCGGCAGCCACCTACGGCTTGACCATTCATGCCTACGTGTGGATGACCAACCACGTCCATATCCTCGCGACCCCGGAATTCAACAACAGCATTAGCAAGGTCTTCCAGTCGGTGGGGCGTCGCTATGTGCAGCGCTTCAACTTTACCTACCAGCGCAGCGGAACACTCTGGGAAGGTCGCTACCGGGCCACGGTCGTGGATTCCGAAGCGTATCTGTTGACTTTGATGCGCTACATCGAGCTCAACCCGGTGCGCGCTGGCATGGTGGAGCATCCCGGGGATTACCTCTGGTCCAGCTACCGTTGCAACGCGCTCGGCGAGATCGGGTTAAACGAAAGCTGGATTCGTCCGCATGAGGAATATCTGCGGTTGGGGCACGCTGCTACCGAAAGACAGGAGGCTTACCGGGCCTTGTTCGAGACGGCGATTTCAGACATCGATCTGAAAGAAATTCGGGAATGTACGCACAAGGGTTGGGCACTGGGTAATGAACGCTTTCGTGAGCAGATCGAGGCATTGGGGCAGCGACGTGCAACATCCAAGGGAGTGGGCAGGCCACGAAAGGTACCCCCATACGATAATCGTGGCTGACCCATTTGACCCTCCTTGCCGCGGACCGCCAGAGTGGGAGATGTTCGACCAAACGGTCGAGATCGATCCGATCCATCTGGAACCGTAGTACGACTTCGATCAGCGTGTGAGCTGGTAAACCGTTCCTCGCCTCATCCCTGACCCAAGCAGCCGCGGGTCGGGGACCCCCTCCTTGCGCCGAAAGGGGGATCCCCGATCTCCACTCGACCTGCTACCACGACGGCGATGCCTGTCCCGGCGGTTGCGATCCCCACGTGGTCGCGCACGCGGACACCAATGGTAGCGCTCGCCTGCACCCGCCTGGGTCGGTGGCACCCGACTGGAAGAACTGCAGGGTCGGGGCGGACTGCGAGGTGTGCTACGGCGACGACCCCCAGGTCGGCTGCATCCCGGTCCGGTTTCGCGGCAGCGGACCGGATATCGGCCGGGCGGACTACACGGCTGCCTGGTGGGCACGGACCTGCGAGCGCGACGAGCTGCCCGCCACCCTGGCGCGCGAGTGCAGACGGATTCGGGACGCCGCCACGTCCCTGCAAGCGAAGCAGTCGTGCCTGGCCGATCCTACTTCCGCGGGCTGCGCGGGGGTCACGCCGGGCGCGGATGCCGTGGCTGCCGCCCGAGAGGCCGTTCGCGCCTGTTTGCAAAGCAGCGGTGACTCCTGGCGCTGCTACTACAAGGGTACGGGTGGAACCCTTTCCCAGGGGACCTGCCGCAACGGCGCCGTCACCGAGTCGGGCTGGGACTGCTGCACCGGAGACCCCGTCCACGATGCCTGTGTGACCGGCTGCAAAGGGTTCTACCGCTGAACGGGGGAACGGAATGGCGGTCGGCATGATCTTGTGCCCGACCCACCTCCGGCTCAGGCATGGTTGACGCTCTGGCCAGCACTGCCTAATTTCTCCATCTCCTTTCAAGAAGAGTATCTTGTCGGTAACCCATGAGCCTTGGCTTCCAATGGGACCCTCGCAAAGCCGCTGTCAACGAGACGAAGCACGGCGTCGCGTTCGAGGAGGCGATCACCGTCTTCGACGATCCGTTGGCACGGATCTTTGTTGACGAGTGGCATTCCGAGGCGGAGACCCGCGAGATCATCATTGGGCATGCGAGCACCGGCCGCCTTCTGTTGGTCGCGTTTGCCGAGCAAGCGGACACGACCCTTCGCGTGATCAGCGCGCGGTGTGCCACACCGAGAGAGCAACGTGATTATGAGCACCGACCCCGAAGCTGAAGACTTGTTGCCGGAATACGATTTCGACTACGGCAAATCGAGGGCCAATCGATTTGCTGGGCAGGGCAAGGCAGCCGTGACATTAGATGATGAGGTGTTTGCCTATCTCCAGGCGCGGGCTGACGAGAAGGGCCGCAGGCTCAGTGATCTCGTCAACGACTTGCTTAAGCGGGAGATAGACCTCGTCGAGGCCGTGAAATAGGCGTAAGTGCAGCCCTTTGATCCCCCTCTCTCATTGGCGGGCCGGGGTCTTGACCTTTGCCGGTTTTGGCCTACCGTTCCGGTCATGGCGAGACCGGTACGACTCGAATTTGCCAGGCGCGCTTTACCACGTCACTTCACGCGGTGACGGGCGCGAAGCGATCTTCGGGGGCGACGGCGACCGGACGGTGTTTCTCGACGTGCTGGCGGGTGTGTGGGAACGGCTCAACTGGATCATCCACGCCTACTGCCTGATGGCCAAGCATTATCATCTCCTGGTCGAGACGCCGGACGGCAATCTGGCCAAGGGCATGCGCGAGCTCAACGGGGTCTATACACAGCGGTTCAACCGGATCCATCAGCGGGTCGGTCATGTCTTCCAGGGGCGCTACAAGGCGATCCTGGTGCAGAAGGAGACCTATTTGCTCGAGCTGGCACGATACGTGGTCCTCAACCCGGTGCGCGCGCACATGGTTGCGTCGGCCGGAGATTACGCGTGGAGCAGCTATCGAGCCATGACCCGCGACGATGCGCCCCCCGAGTGGTTGGAGACGCGGGCGATTCTTGCCATGTTCGGCCAGACCGAGGGGCAAGCCATCGCGAGCTACCGGAACTTCGTCGCTGCGGGCACCGGTGAGCCGTCACCCTGGGAGAACCTCAAACGGCAGGTCTTCCTCGGCACCGACACGTTTGTTGAGTGCATGCAGTCGAGGGTCCCTTCGCGCGAACCAAGCCAAACGCTCTAATCCCATAGTGGCGCCGCGATCATGGAAGTGTTTGGCATCCGGGCCTGACCCGTTCCTCCCTGACTGAAGTCGTCTTGGGCTCGCTCGCTACAGCTAACCCGCCGTCCGGCAGACTAGCCGCCGCACTGCGCGCGGGCGGGGCGTCGAGCAACGCATCCAGCGGAGCCGGGAAGGCAGCGCACGTGGGGCAATCCGGGACCATAGACGGCCACAAAAAATGGACTAGGCTTAGGGTTATTCGACGATCGAACCGGGGCTTGCGGCTCGCCGCCAGGGAGCGGACGAGCCGCGAGCGTTTTCTTCCATCAGGCAACCGGAGCGTCCGTCAACCCATGAACAACGGTATCCTCGCGCTCGCGTTTCTCGCTGCCCCATGCATGGCCACTTCTCTCGAAGATACTCTCACCGCCGCTGAGGAGGGCGACGCCAAGGCCCAGGAACAGCTCGGCGTGATGTATGCGCAAGGCCAAGGGGTCGCCCGCGATTTCGGCGCGGCGGTGCGCTGGTGGCGCAAGGCGGCCGTGCAGGGGAACCCCCAGGCCCAATACGACCTCGGCTTGATGTATGCGCTCGGTCGAGGGGTGGCGCGCGACAATCGCGCCGCGGTGCGCTGGTGCCACAAGGCCGCCGAGCAGGGACTTGCCAAGGCCCAATACTATCTTGGCTTGCAGTACGGCGGAGGTCACTCGATGGCGCGCGACGAGGTTGCCGCTTACAAGTGGTATTCCCTTGCCGCGGCTCAAGGATATGAAGGCGCGAGGACCCTGCGTGACGCGGTGGCGAGCGCCATATCCACAAAGCAAATCGCCCAGGCGCAATAGCTGGCCCCGGAGGGGAGACTGCGGCGGCACTGACCGAGTGCGAGGTGAGGGGAATCCCGAATAGTCCGAGCCCCTCCAGCACCCCCTTGTCCCCAAAGGGGGGACGTCCGTTGGCGGTGACATAGAGCGAAGCCATCCCGTTGGCAAAGTTTTGTACCTCGATGTCAAGATCCTTGTCGTACCGACAATGGGCCGCGTCCACCCCCATGGAGGGGTTGCCTTACCGACACCCCCATAGGCCGCAAAACGGGCTGTCGCGAGCGTGGAGGGGCTTGCGGCGACTGGGAGTCCCATAACGCATCCTGCGTGCGGCGACACTCTCAGGCATCGGGTTCTCCCTCGCGCGTATTTTGTGCGGTTACCCATCCGCCCTCACCCTGCCCGCTTAGAGCCATGAAGCGGCCTCTCACCCGTGCCAACTCAGCGTCAGCAATTGGCCGAGACCTGGCGGGGATCTAAGGCTCCGCGGCGACGGCCAGCGAAAGGGAGAAAGGCTGTACCATTCCGAATCCTAATCGTCTTACCTCGGAGCTACGCCGGATGTCCCTCACGACCGCACTCGGCGCGACCCTGACCGGCCTGCTGAGTTGGCTGCTCAAGTACCTGGTTTGGCTGTTACTGGCCGCGACCACGACTCTGGGCGGCGCGTTGGTGGTGATGTTGTTCAAGGATTGGACGCTGAAGTCGGTCCTGATGTCGCTGCTCGCCTGGCCCGCATTGGGGCTTGCCATGTTTCTCGGTGTGCTGGTCGCGCTGCTGCCGCTCGGACGGGTCTATTTCTGGAGCGCGATTGGCGGCGGCCTGCTCTACGACCTGACGCTGCTGCTCGCCTGACGGAACACTGGCCGTGTCGCGGGCGCCGCCGCAGGGTCGGCGAGCAGGGGCCAATGGCCAGGGCCTCTTTTCCGGGTCGGCTTATTCATGCGTTAGCGCAATAACAAAGGGGGTCATATTTATGATTGCAGATACTGTAGATTAATAGTCAGAGCGTCTTTTCAAGAACACAAAAGGAGCAAAGAAATGACGAATCTTAAGTTCTTAAGTTATATAACTGCATTGCTTTTGATTTTCACAGCCGCGCCTGTGACAGCAGATAACTTCAGGATTCGGGATTGTCCCAGCAACGCCCTGGTTGATCTAAATTGGGCAGTCAAATTCATAGATCAGCATTTGGATTCGATTTTGACTGTGCAATCGATACTCAACACACGCTATCAGGCCAGGATCAAGGACCGTTGGCCAAAGACAACAATTGATTGCGCCAATGACAGGCGCGGGAGCTGCCGCACGGCACTTGCGTTCACCGGCACTGCCAACATCGTCCATTTTTGTTGGCAAAATAATTTGAATGCTGCCACGCCAAGAAACCGTTGCAATGTTGTCGCAACCCTTTTGCACGAAAAAGCACACGAAGCTCATGCGCCGGATGCGGATGCACACAACGACCGCAATCTAGAAGCGGAAAATGATCCAGTGTATCAGTTTGGTTTCCATGTTTACCGGTATTGCGAAAGAGTTGCTTCAGGTGCAACTGCAGGAAGTTTCAACAGCTTTGGACTAGCGCGGCTTGGCGCCAATAATGCTTTGCCTCTCGGAGACTATTGCGACCGAAACGCTCAGTGCCGGAGCGACCAGTGCCGTCGGGGCGAGTGCGTTTGTAATGACAATAGCGACTGCCCATCCGGTCAAATCTGCGACAAAATAGGTAGAAACAAATGCATCCGAGCGCGACTGCCTCTCGGGGCGGATTGCGACAGAAACGCTCAGTGCCGGAGCGACCAGTGCCGTCGGGGCAAGTGCGTCTGTAACGACAACGGCGACTGCCCTTCAGGATACCGCTGCAAGACCGCCGGCCTAAACGAATGCATCAAGATTGATGGAAGAATCGGTGAGGTTTGTAATCGAAACTCTGACTGCAGAACTGGCCAATGCGATAGAGACATCTGTGTTTGTGACACAGATCAACATTGCCGCGACTTCTTCCCCGGTTCCAACTGGCGCTGCCGCAAAGGTGGGCAAAATGAATGCGTGAGAACAAACCTCTCAAACGGAGCAAGATGTCATGTAGATGGGGACTGCGCTTCTGGAAAATGCCGCGGTGTTGGGGGCGGGAGAACTTGTCGCCCGACGGGCTTGCCAAACGGGGCAAGATGTGACAGGAACGGCGACTGTGCTTCTGGGCAATGCCGCGGTGTTGGCAGTAGGAGAACTTGCCGCTAGCAGGCAAAGAAGCGAGTGCTCACAGTGCCTAACTATGTGGCTCTCTTACGTTTGGTGTGGGCAAGGGGTCAGGTTGCGTTGGTCCTTTCGGCGTCCAACGCACAAGGGCCGGGGTCACACAAGGCCCGGGGTCAGG
>JARRNE010000137.1:0-6941 GCA_037385305.1 Chromatiaceae bacterium
CGTGCACGGCATTTTCGACCAGCCGGAAGCCTGCGACGCCTTGCTCGCATGGGCCGGCTACACGGCCGGCGGCGCGACCGACATCGCTGCCCGCCGCGACGCCGACCTGGATCGCCTGGCCGATGCGGTCGAGACACACCTCGATACGGCCCCGCTGGCCGCACTGTTTGGATTGGAGGAAGCCGGAGGGCACTGAAAACCGGGGGGTCTGGTAGTCCAAGGCCCAATATCGGCGTATGCTCGGGGTGGAGTCCTGCTATCAGCTGGGGATTATGCCCGGAGTCTATCAGCTGCGTGTTCGCCTCTAACTGAAGCCAGACCCCCCGGTTGTTAGCGCTCTCCTACATCGAGGCGGCCGGGATTAGGGAGGACAAGAACGGTCCCCTCTTCCGCTCGGTGGACCGGAAGACCAAGATGCTCGGCGGGGCTCGCCTCGATCGGCAACGGGCCTGGGAGATGGTCAAGCGCCGGGCGCAGGAGGCCGGGATCGAGACGGAGGGCATTTGCAACCATATCTTCCGCGGCACCGGCATTACCGCATATCTCGGAAACCCCGAGGCGAAGCTCTGGAGCACGCCCAGGAGATGGCGGCGCACTCGGACCCCAAGACAACGCGGCTCTATGACCTGCGCGCGGAAGAGGATCTGAACTCTACGATCGTATTGGTATGGGCTATGCCGTCCGGCGACAGCCGGACCCAAGAATTGCGCAATGCATTCGCATCGTGCTTGGGGATGTCCTCTCGGTCTTGGATGTCGGCGCCGGCGCTGGCTCGTATGAGCCTTCCGATCTTTCTGTTGTTGCGGTCGAGCCTTCGTGGCAAATGATCAAGCAACGCTCGCATGGTTCCGGTGTGGTTCAGGCTCGGGCCGAGGGGCTACCTTTCCCTGATCGCAGCTTCGACGCGGTCATGGCTGTATTGTCGATTCATCACTGGCAAGACAGGACGCGCGGTCTCGAAGAGTGTGCCCGTGTTGCGCGCCAACGTGTTGTCATCCTAACCTGGGACCCGGCCTCGGAGGGATTCTGGCTCGTCCAGGACTATTTCCCGGAAATGTTGGCGCATGACCGTCCGCTCTTTCCCACCATGGAGTCCCTTGGCGCAGCCCTGGGACCTGTTTCTGTCCAGGCCACCCCAATCCCCTGGGACTGCACGGACGGGTTTCTTGGGGCCTACTGGCGACGGCCTGACGCCTATCTGGATGCTTCGGTTCGCGCCGGTATGTCTCCGTTCTCACGGGTCTCTGACATCGGGTCAAGGATCAAACGGCTTAGAAGCGACCTGGCGTCCGGACGCTGGGCACGTCGGCACGGCGATCTGCTCGGCCTTCAGAGTGTCGATATGGGTTATCGGTTAGTCACCGCAGAGTTACATTGAGTGCCAATGCCAACCAGCCGGCGCCATCTTGATTACCTCTTTGGTCATCTTGCGCGGGCGCCCCCCTAGTCGTCAGCGGGCACGGGCGGCCGCCAGGCCGGCGCGGGTGCGCTCGCGGATTAATTCCGCCTCGAATTCCGCCAGAGCGGCGAAGATGCCAAATAAAAGCCTTCCATTGGCCGTGGTAGTATCGATCTGCGCACCGGCACCGGCGAGCACCTTCAGCCCAATGTTGCGTCGGCTCAGCTCGTCGATCGTGTTGACCAGATGCTTCAGATCGCGTCCCAGCCGGTCGAGCTTCCACACCACCAGGGTATTGCCTGGCTGGAGCGCTTTCAGACAGGCCATCAGACCGGGCCGCTCGTCTTTGCGTCCGGAATCGAGATCCTGGTAGATCCGCTCCGGCTCGACTCCGGCCGCCCGCAACGCATCGCGTTGGAGATCCAGAACCTGACTGCCGTCGGTCTTGGATACCCGCATGTAGCCGATCAACATCTTGGCATCGTCGATGCCGCCAGATAAGCCGAGTCCGTGGCAACAAGCTCGTTGTGAATTACTGATCCCCATGTCCGTACTGAAGAGCAAGAACACGAAACACAAGAAGATATCCGCGACATTCCTGGCGTTTGTCTCCCCCAGCCTGGAAGAGATGGGGATGCCACCGGGAGAGCGCGAGCGAGATACCCTTCTCCAGGTCTGCTGGGGAGTCTGGAACGCCGTGGTCTATGCCGATTACGTTGGCAGGCCCGACTTCCTCGACAAACTGCTCGATCCGTCGCTGTCGAGTCCGGCGAGCGTTGTCCTGGTCAAGGCGCTGGTAGAGCGCAAGCGCTCCCGCCGCTTCGCCGACGACGACCGGTTGATCGGCGACTACAAGATCAAGGACGTCAATGGCGAACCGCGACTCTGGGCCGAGGCGCGCAGCCCCTACTCCAAGGAACAGGCGGGGCAGACTGGCTAGTGCCGGGGTCGTTGTCTGGTGGCAGAGAGGGGATGGCAGTAAAGGTGGGGCGCTGATCGCCCTCGGCTTTAGTGTTCCACGGTCACCTGGTTGCCGTCCGGGGAGACCTCGACTTTGACCTCCTTGCCTTTCGGGTCGCTGCCCTTGAGCTCATAGACCAGCTTGCCGTGCTCGCGCTCCTGTTCGGCCTTCTCCCAGCGAACGCCGGGTATCGCTTTGTCGGCCGCCGCCTTGGCGGCCGCAGGCACCTTGTCCAAGGAGACTCTCTCCTCGCCTGACGGAGACCGCGAGCAGGCTCCGGTCACGGCGATGAGCATGCCAAGGCTCAAGAGACTCATTGAGATCAGACGCATCATTCCATCCTCCCATCAGGTTGCCCGCCGATACCTTCACGCGCGGCTGTGTGGTCGGTTCTGTGCATTTAGGATAGCTTGTGCCGGCTGAACGGCTGGTGAACGTTCGATGAACAAACGGTCACCTTGACCAGTCGATGGTGCGCACTTGAATGCGACCGTGGCAGTTAAGGGGGTGAGAAGCGAATGCGTGGAGGTTCGCAAGACTTGTTGAGGTGGTTCCAAGCACGCGAAGCCAGCACCCGACAAGTGGACAGAACCTGTAAGGTTGCGGCGGGGGAGGAAGGTGTTGCCCGGTGTGATGGGAGGGGCTGAGGCGCCGATGTTTGCAGGTCGCTACAGGTAGTTGCCGAAACCTTACAGCTTCCTCCACAAACCGGAATGCGAGGGCGTTCCAAAGATATCCCTGCTTGGATAACTTTCCTTGCGCAGCGTAATGCGCTTACCTTCGAGCCGTCTTAATCGCTTTATCAACGCGTGATGTAAGTCTTTGAACGGGTATCCCTTTTCCGAATAGGCAGACAGCCCAGCGACGTATTCGCGCTGATGGTCGTGGGCCAGCCTGAGGAAAAATTCATGTGATGTAAACCGGATATCCATGGCGCTGATGATTTCCTCGAAGTACTGTTCGAGGGCGTCAACTTCGACGGGATCATTTGCCATAAGGAGCCTCCTGTGGTTTGCGCAAGGATACTTAAGGAACGGTGCAAAAACAAGTTACACGGTGTCTGCGCCGCCACCAATAAGCGCCGTGCCCCGGTCTGTCTATAACGTTACGTTGCGTAGTAGCGTTATTAGCGTACGAGATGGTACGGCAAGGATAGAGCGCCGGCGCGGGGGAGGCAAGGGGATCGGTGCTGCTTCCTGGGTTGCGGGAGGGTGAGGACGTGCGGGGCACGTTCCGGCAAGTGGACAGCCCTGTAAGGAGGCGTGCGCGGATTGTGGCAGTTAAGTGGTGGACTTGACAGTGCTTGGAATGTGTAGCGTTGTGGGTGGCCGTTGCGAGAGGGGAGGTGGTGCGAGGGTCGGTTTCCTTGGCTTGGTGGTTGAGGTCGGGTTCCTGGTTTGTGTTGGCGCCGCGGCCGACGTTGTTCGAGAGCACTAAAAACCGGGCGCACGAGACTCAGCAGGGGTAGGTCGGGCACCCTGGAGGGCTCCTGACCTCCCGAGGTGCCGGAGCGGCGTAGACTTCGAGCAGGTCTACGCCATCAGGATGCGATCATGCCCAGTGTCTACCAGCTTCGCGCCGTGCTCCGCGACGTCAGTCCACTGATCTGGCGGCGTCTGCTGGTGCGCAGCGACACCAGCATCGGCGCGCTTCACGCGTGTCTCCAGGCAGCGATGGGCTGGAGTGACATCCATCTGCACCGATTTCGCATCCTTGGGAAGGCGTACGGCATCGCTCGCTGCGGCGGTATCAGCTTCGTGGAGGACGCCTTGCGTGAGGCACTCGATGGCTTCGAGGCATACCGGCGATTCCAACCAAAGCATTTCGACCGCAAAGCGGTCAATGCCGAGCTGCGTGGGTTGGCGACAGGCGGCGGAGGTGCGGCATGAAATTCCGCTTTGAGCTCAGATGCATCGCCGACGACCAGGAGGAGGTTCATCCCGTTGCCAGCCTTGAGCGAGAAGGCGTCGCACCGGAGACGCTCGGCCTCACCCTGGTCGAGGGCAGGGCGATCCTGAAGACCATCCAGGAGGTGATGATCGAAAAGCCGCTGGCGCACTACGTCGAGAGCCAGCGCCGCTGTCCGGATTGCGGGGCGCCTCGACCCATCAGGGGCCATCATCAGGTCAACCTGCGGACGGCGTTCGGCAATTGCACCGTGGACAGACCGCTGCTGGTGGGGATCGACGCTGGATTCGTGCGGGCAAGGGGCCAGCAAGGGCACTTCGAGGTGATCACCGGCAAGAGCATCCTCGCTTTCAAGCGGGACGACCCCGAGGATGCCCCGACAGCCGATGCGCGCTGCTTCGCCTTCGTCCAAACCTTCGACGACAAGCCGAAGCGGCGGCTGTTCGAGCTGCTGAAGTCCGAGGGCATGCAGGACAATCAGCAGGTGACCTTCCTGTCCGATGGCGGCGGCGATGTGCGCAACCTGCCGCTGTACCTCAACCCGCAGGCGGAGCATCTGATCGATTGGTTTCACATCACAGTGCGGCTGACCGTGATGCTCCAGGCGGCCAAGGGACTGGAGGAAACCATCAGGGAGGGCGAGGAGCAGTATCCGTTGCGACAGCCCGTGTTGGAGACGCTCGAGCGCATCAAGTGGTACCTCTGGCACGGGAACGTCTTCCAAGCCCTTAAACATATTGATGATCTTGAGCAGGATCTCGATGTGGCGGCATTTGAGGGTGCTGCCGAGAGACCACGAAAGTTGCTCAAGGCGGTCGAAGAGTTCCACAGCTATGTGGACAACAACCGCGACTTCATCCCCAACTACGGCGAGCGTTTCCGACAGGGGGAAGCCATCTCAACAGCCTTCGTGGAGTCAACGGTCAACCAGGTGATCAGCAAGCGCATGGTCAAGCGTCAGCAGATGCAGTGGTCCCAGCGCGGCGCCCACCTGCTCTTGCAGTGCCGCACCCGGGTGCTCAACGAGGAGCTTGAGGATGTCTTCCGCGGATGGTATCCGCAGTTCAGGACACAAGGTGCCCGTCCTCCGCCTTGCGAGGCTGATGCGCCCGGTTTTTAGTGCTCTCCGATCTGACCCCAGTGCTCGGGACGGCGTAGGGACCCGCCTCGCCTCAACATTACGCGTTGCCGAGCGCCACCTGCCGCAGACGCGAATGTTTGATGGCATGACTTGCACTGGGGTTCGTGCAAAGGGCGGATGCCCATGAAGCGATCCGCCACGGTGCGGTGAGGTCAAGTGGCAAAACCTCCCCGGGTCGCTCCGGCCGACGCGCGATTGCAGAGCGCCGGAGTGCCTGTGCCTCGCCACGGCCAAAAGCGCCTGCCTCGACATCGAGTTGTCCCCGTAGGGTGGGTATGCGTAGCATGCGGGCAATAAGGCCAGCGATTTCCCTTGGGATTGCGCCCACTCACTCGGATTCCCTGCTCCCGCCATACCCCGAAACGACGATCCGTTACCCCACATCATGCTCGTGGGTATCGGCGCCTCCGCCGGCGGACTGGCGGCGCTCAAGGAAATCTTCTCGTAGGTCCCGGGCGACAGCGGTCTGGCGTTTGTGGTGGTCGTGCATCTCGCAGCCGACCACCCGAGCTTGCTCGCCGACCTGCTGCAGCCATTTGCCTCCATGCCCGTGCTGCAGGTGACCGAAGAGACAGTGGTGGAGACGAACCACATTTTGAGCAGGTTTGCCCCAAACCGACCAGTCCCCCCCAGAAATTCTTAGTGGACGTGCTGTTGCGCATGGTGGCGTGATGGATTCGTCCTGAATTTCCGGTAAACTTCAGGCTGGTAGCAGGCCCCCGACGGCACGGTGCAACACTTCTCCTGGGTGACGGATATCCCGATCACCGAAGACAACCTCATGACCCTGATGCGAGGAGCCCGCGCGACGGCCCTAGCAGCCCAGCTGCCAGATTCCGTGCCGCGCGGCCAGGGCGTGCTGATTGGCCGGGTCGAGCCGGACTCCCCAGCGGAGGCCGCAGGCCTGAAACGCTACGATTTGCTGCTGAGCTATGACGACCAGAAGCTATTCTCGCCGCAACAGCTCTCCCGCCTGGTGGCCGCAGATCAAGCCGGCCGCTCGGTGACGCTGCAACTTGCCCGTGCGGGACAACTACGGACCGTCCAAGTCGCCCTGGGCCAGAGCGGCCCACAGCCGATAATGCCAGGACCTTGGCGGGCCCAGCCGTTTCATTCTCCCCACGGCGCATTTCCCTTCATGCCGCGGCAACGGCGCGAGACGGCGACGCGGGGCTTCGAGTTTGAGTCCCTGAAAGTGGAAAGAATCGAAGGCGACCGCTACCGAGCCGCTATCGAATATCTGGCGCCCGACGGCGACAAACGCAGTCACGTCTTCGAAGGCGCCCGGGATGAGCTGCGAGAGCAGATCGGCCAGTCCGAGGACCTGCCCCCAGCGGGACGCAACCACCTGCTCAACGCGCTGAGCTTGAAAGGCGGCTGTCCCATGCCACCTTTCATGGGACCTTTCGACTTCGACGAGCTGATGCACAAGTGGCGCGAAGGCGGCTGGATGCCGTATTGACCGGCTGAACAGGAGGCGGGTGACGGAGCGCCGCGATCCGACTCCATATCCAGCGCGCACTGAAGAAGGA
>JARRNE010000138.1:0-6198 GCA_037385305.1 Chromatiaceae bacterium
CGGCGAGGACAGGCCTGAGCGCTTCTGACGTCGTTCAAGAATTGAAGGGCATCGCGTGCGAATCCCAAACACCGACTGCAACCTCCACTGCCATCTTCTCCTTTCTCCAAGGATTCGAACCGCTCGTTCGGCAAGGGAAAGGTCCGGCACCTAGCGCGGAAGCTCCTTCGTCTTGGCTCCTGGGAGTCTTTCAGAACGGTGAATTTGGTCCTCAGCGGCCCAAGGAAGAGGATCAGTAACAGAATGAAGCTCGCCGCCGCGCCCCGAGCGTCGCTCGGATTGGACGCCCGGGCTGACGGAGGGGGGATGGGGCCTATTTGTCTTTCCGTCCCTCGCCCTTGTGGTTCTCATGTTTCCGGCTTCGGGACTCGATCGTAGCCTGGGCCAGACTGTTGCCTATGTCCTGGAATCGCTTGTGCCCGCAGGGAAGGTATCCGCTCGAGCCGCAGATGTCTTCTTGAGCGAGGGACTCCTTCAATCCGTCGCAGAGGGTGCGTAACACCTTGATGCGCGCAAACGGCTTGTCATCGCCTTCCACCAGGGTCCAGGAGGCGGACTCGGTGCTCGTGTGGCCGACCATCTCGTTGATCGCTGTCTTATAGAGGGGCCATTTCTCCCGGTTGCGCCAGTCCTCCGCAGTGATCTTGTAGCGTTTGTAGGGGACCTTTTCACGCTCTTCGAATCGCCGCAGCTGCTCCTCCTGACTGATGTGGAGCCAGAACTTGAAGAGGATGATGCCACTCTCCGCCAGCTGCTCCTCGAACTGGTTGATCTCGGAGTAAGCCCGCCGCCACTCCGCGTCGGTCGCATAGCCTTCCACCCGCTCGACCAGCACACGCCCATACCATGACCGGTCGTAGACGGTGATGTAGCCGGCGCGGGGAATGTGACGCCAGAAGCGCCAGAGATAGTGGTGTGCCTTCTCCTCGTCGGTGGGGGCGGCCACGGGGATGGATCGATACAGCCTGGCGTCGATGCCGCTGGTGATCCGGCGGATGGCGCCGCCCTTGCCGCCGGCATCGACGCCTTCAAACACCATAACGATCGAGCGCTGCTTCTTGTAGGCCTCCCAGGCGAGCTCGTTGAGCTCGGTCTGCAGGCGTTTGAGCTCCGTCTTGTACTGCTCGCGTGGGACGGATTGGGTGAGATCGAGCTGATCGAGGAGCGTGATCTGCGCGGTCGGGACATCCGGCAGCTCCAGCCGGCTGGAGGCGGGCGGGGGCTCCATCGCGGCAGCCTGGCTGAGCCGCATCTTGATGGCGTGGAGCAGTGTCTTGCCGACGGTGATGTCCCGATAGCGCCGATCTCCGGCCTCGATCAGGTACCATGGGGCGATGCCCCGGTCCGTCTGGCGGATGACCCGCTCGGCCACCCGTTCGAAGTTGTTGTAGTGCTCCGAGAACTTACTCTTGTCGGGCAGCATCTTCCAGCGGCTCCGGTCGTCTCGCGAGAGCTCTTTGAGGCGCTGCTTTTGGTCCTTCTCGGCAAGGTGAAACCAGAACTTGACGATGAGGGCCCCGTCCTGGATCAGCATGCGCTCGAAGTCTACGATGCGGGTAAGCTCCGCATCCACCTCGGCATCGTTGCAGAGCCCACGAAAGCGATGCTCGATCGGGGCGAGGTACCAGCCCCCGAACAGGATCGCCATCTCTCCCCGGGGCGGCAGACAACGCCAAAAGCGCCAGTAGCGTGGCCGTTGCCGTTCCTCATCTGTCTCGTCCCAGAAGGCGAAGGTCTGCATCCCTCGCGTATCGAGCCATTCGTTCAGGCGGTTGACCACCTCGCCCTTGCCGGCAGCCTCCACGCCGGAAACCATGATGATGACCGGGATATCGGTCTGCAGCAGCTCCCGCTGCACCAGCAACAGTTGCGTGCGCAGCTCTGCCTGCTGTTCTTTAAAGGTCTTCTTGTCGACGCTCCGCCCGACCTTGGTCGCCTCGAACATGGTTGCCCCTTATCTCGGTTGGTAGCTGTCCGGCCTCGGCCTCGCCGGTCGGCAATGTGACTGCCCGCCCCATGCTAGCGCCGGCGGCCTGTGGCGAGCCGGGCGGTGATCTTCATAGCATGCTCCAAGTGTTCGACCGGCGTGTAGAAATGGGGTGAAAAGCGGATGCCGCCCCCACGATGGGCGCAGATGACCCCTCGCGCCATGAGCTCCGGCTGAAGCACGGTCGTATCCACGCCGGGGACCCCGAAGGTGACGATGCCCGCCCGCCGGTCGGGATCCCGCGGAGACAGGAGCTCAAAGCCCTGCTGGTCGATCAGGTCGACGAGCCGTTCCGTGAGCTCCGCAACGGACCGGTGAATGGCAGCGATGCCAACATCCTCCAGGAGCGACAGGCTGGCTTCCAGGGCATGGATGCCGAGCATATTCGCGCTTCCACATTCAAAACGTTTCGCGTCGGGAGCAGGTTCCCAACCCTGCCGGTCGAAGTCTCCGGGGTGCGCGACCATGTGCCACCCGTATTGGCGCAGGCGCAACAGCGGGCGGACCTCTGGGTTCACGTAGAGGAGGGCGATTCCCTCCGGACCCAGCATCCACTTGTGCCCGTCCGCCACGACGAAGTCGGCCTGCACTCCACTCAGGTCGAACGGTACAGCCCCCAGGCTCTGGATCCCATCTACGCTGAGCAGGATGCCCTCGCTGCGGCAAAAGGTGCCCAGTCGCTCCAAATCCAGCCGGAGCCCGCGAGCGTACTGGACCGAGCTGACTGCCAGCAGCCGCGTGCGCCGGTCGCAAAGCGCCATGAGATCGTCTTCGGGGCGCTCGGATGCGTAAAGGTCGAGCTGCCGGTACGCGACGCCTTCGCCGCTCAAGGACTCCCAGACGATCCGGTTGGATGGAAACTCCTGGGCAATGCCGACGATGTTGTCACCGGCTTGCCAGCCGAGGCCGTGGCCGATGATGGACAGGCCTTCCGAGGTGTTCTTCGTCAGGGCAATGTCCGCCGGTGAGTCAGCGTTGATCAGAGTCGCCAGCCGCTCCCGAAGTCTGGCCTCCGTTCGCAGCCAGCGGCCGTATTCAGCAGCGCCCCGCGCGCCATTCTCTTGCGCGAAGCAGACTACCGCATCCACCGTCCGCTTTGGCCACGGCGATACGGCCGCGTGGTTGAGATAGATCAGATCATATGCCTGGGGGAATTCAGGGTGCATGGTTCAAAGCCGGGCTGGCAACTCGGGTGGGCGCTACGCCCTTGTCGATTCTGTGTATGCCCCGCGTACTGAAGTGTTTCTAAAAGCGCGGGGACACCCGGAGGCGAATCGGGCCAATCGACCCCTTGAGGCAATGCTCTTCGGCCGGATCATGACTATGCTTATAATATGCGGAACATAAGGGAAGCGCTGATCTGTTCGGGTGCCGGCTGAGCGGACGCAATGCAATCAAGATGTTGCAAGGCCCTAGGCGTGGGAAATCGGGATCGATCACTGCTTCCCCAGGTAGCAACCGAGGAGGGCTCGTCATGTCAGACAGCGTTTACAAAGTCATCGAGTTGGTCGGTTCGAGCGAGACGTCCTGGGAGGAGGCCGCGCGCCACGCGATCGAGACCGCCGCAGAGCATGTGCGGGACCTGCGCGTTGCCGAAGTGGTCGCCATGGACCTGAAGCTGGAAGAGGGCAAGGTCGTCGCCTACCGCACCAAGGTCAATGCCTCGTTCAAATATGAGGGGCACTAGCCCTAAGGTCTTCAGGGACGGTGCCCGGGTGGTCGGAGGCTTGGACCTCCGACGGTAGCGGCGAACGAGCACGCGCGGCTGGCGACAGCGTTCGTCGCGGGGCCGACCGTGCGGGGGGCGTCGCGCGGAAAGGTCGGGGGTCAGCCTCACTGCCAGGACATGAATGGCTGGAGCTGGTCGCTTAACTGGGGCGAGATCGGTCCCGGCATCTTGGTGGGGAGCTGCCCAATGGTGCCCGACGACTTGGGGCGCATCACGGAAGCGGAACGTATCTCCGCCATTCTCTCAGTGCAGCACGACGACTGCCTCGCGTACTGGGAAATTGACGAGCGGCGGATGCGCGCTCGCGGAGAGCGGCTGGGATTGCAGATGTCCCGCACCCCCATGCGCGACTTCGATATCGCTGACCAGCAGCAACATCTTCCCAGGGCGGTCGCGGCCCTGGCCGGTCTGCGAGCCCGGGGCCACCGGGTTTACGTGCACTGCACGGCCGGTCTGGGCCGCGCGCCCCTTACTGTCCTCGGCTACCTGAGCTGGATCGAGGGCTGTACGCCCGAGGAAGCGATCCGCGTGATCCTCAGCGCGCGTCCGGGAGCAGTGCCCGCCTGGGAAGCTTACCGTGGAAGTCACCAAGCATTGGTCGACGAGCACTGGCATGCCATCGAGTGTCGCGCCTATACGCTGTATGAAAGCCGGCAAGGCGCGCCGGGCGACGCGGACTCAGACTGGCGTCAGGCCGAGGTCGAGGTCATCCGGTCCCTGCTCATGGGGATGGACCCGGACGCCAGCGAGACCACCGCGTGAGCGAAAGGGACAAAGCGACGCCTACACGTCCAGCATCAGCTTCCGCGGCTTTCGCATCCCGGCAATCTTGCAGGCTTGCTGGCCATACCCCATCGGGAACAGTCGGTACAGATACCGCCGACTCGCCTTGTCCGGTCCCATGGTGGCCGCCATGTGCTTGAGGAGGACGCGCGCTTCCGGCACCGCCGCGTTCTTTTCGTAATAGGCGCGGACATAGTCGATCACCTGACGCCGCTCCGCGGTGAGCTCCAGCCCTGCCTCGGCCGCCAGGGCCTCGACGAGGGCGGGGCTCCAATCGTTGGCGTCGAGCAGAAATCCTTCCTCGTCGCGCTCCAATAGGTCCAGCGTTCGCTGCGCTTGGGTCTCGTAGGCCAGGGAAACGGACATGGGAATCTCTCCGTTGGGTTCGCTGCCTTGCATCCTACGCGACCTTGTTAATGGCCGACAAACGATATTTATCTGGTATTGTTATCGGAATTTTCGATATAAGACCTTGACCTTCGGTATCACAGCCCGTGGACACGGACCAGGCTCGAACCTTCCTTGCCATCGCCGCTCACGGCAGCTTCCTGGAGGCGGCCCGGCGACTGCACGTGACCCAGTCCACCGTGAGCGCCCGCATCCAGAATCTGGAGGCCGACCTTGGCGCCACGCTGTTCGTTCGCAACCGAGGTGGGGCGACTCTGACGCCGGCCGGTCGCCGCTTCCTCGGGCATGCCAAGCGGCTTGTGCTCACAGTGGAGCAGGCTCGTCACGACGCCGGTCTGCCGAGCCGCTACCGCGCGGTCGTCCGGGTAGGGGGACGCATCGCGCTGTGGGACGGACTGCTGCCGCGTTGGGTCGGTTGGATGCGCAGTAGAGCGCCGGACGTGTCCATCCGCGGAGAGATCGGCTTCGAAGAGGACCTGATGCGGCGCCTGCTCGAAGGCACTTTGGACATCGGGGTGATGTATACGCCGAGCCATTCCCCCGGTCTGGTGGTGGAGCACCTCTTCGACGAGACCTTGGTCATGGTCAGCTCCCACCGCGGGGTCCGGTGGCCGGGCGAGGACTACATCTACGTGGAGTGGGGCCCCGGCTTCTACGCCAAGCACCGAGAGGCCTACCCGGATCTGGAGGGACCGTCGCAGACCGTCAATATCGGGTGGCTTGCCGTTCAGCTCATGGCGGCCAACGGCGGCTCCTGCTTCCTGCCGCTGCGGATGGCCGAGCCGTTGATCGAGGCGGGCCGGTTGTTCCTGGTGCAGGACGGACCCGAATTTCCGCACCCGGCCTATATGGTCTTCCCCCGGGAGGCCGAGAGTGAGGTCCTTCGCCAGGCCGTGGAGGGCCTGCGCGCGCTGGTGCGGGACGAGCAACCCGCCGGCTGACGCCACTCGAGGCGAGGCGGCCTATGCGTCGTTGCGGTCCGGGACCGCCCGGAATGCGAGCAGTCTTCGTAGGGCGGATGCCCGACAGGGCGCTCCGCCATCCAATCGCCGATGCGAAGTCGGCAGCTCCAAGACATCGCCGAAATTGCCGACCGGCTCCGCGCCTTCGGGCAATTGGCGGAGCCTCCTGCTGGAGTTTCGCCGTGCGCGAACTCCACGGTGGAATTCGTATGGGTGGATCGACGTTTCTGACAGCGCGTTCGAGCCGGTCCGGCTCGCTTCAGGCTCCTTCACCGCGCCCCCCTTCCAGGGCTGTCTGGCCTGCAGGTGATCAACGGCAGATAAGTCCC
>JARRNE010000139.1:0-6187 GCA_037385305.1 Chromatiaceae bacterium
CTCGATGGCCTGCAGATCGAGCTCGCGCGTACGCGCGTCGGCGTCCAGGACCGCGAAGGCTCCCGGGAGGCGCTCCAGGGCACCGCGCAACAGGTCCACGTAGTCGGGGTCGTGCAGGTTGAAGGCAAGAGAGGCTCCGGGTGGGAGGTGCTCCAGGTCTTGGGTCAGTTACGCCTATCCAACCGAATCCTGACGCCTAGCAGCAAACCAGCCGCATGTTGTTCGGTGGTTGCTCCGCAAGAAGATTGGGCTGCCCCACGGATGGCGGATCTCCGCCCCCTAACCGCTGTCCTCGACGATCGCGCCGTCCTCCATCCTGATGCGCCGCCGCGCCCGCCCTCCGATCTGGGGGTCATGGGTGACCACGAGGAGGGTGAGCCCGCGGGCATTCAGGGACTCGAGGGTGCGCAGGACATCCCGGCCCGACGCCCGGTCCAGATTGCCCGTAGGCTCGTCGGCCAGGATCAGGCGGGGCTCCATGACGGTGGCCCGGGCGATGGCGACCCGCTGGCGCTGACCGCCGGACAGCTGATCCGGGCGGTGCCCGGCACGATCGCCGAGACCGAAGATCTGCAGGATGCTGGCAACCCGCTCCCGGCGCTCCCGGGGCGGTGTACCCGCGAGGACCAGAGGCAGCTCCACATTCTCGCTTGCGCTCAGCCGGGGAACGAGATGGAACGACTGGAACACGAACCCGATCTGCTCCCGCCGGAGCGCCGCGCGGCGCTCCTCCCCGAGGGTCGTGGTCTCCACGCCGTCGAGCTGATAGCTCCCCCCATTGGGCCGGTCCAGCAGGCCCATGATATTGAGCAGCGTGCTCTTCCCGGAGCCAGAGGGGCCCATGATGGCGCCGTAATCGCCTGCCTGGAAGGTCAGGTGAATATCCCGCAGGGCATGCACCGGCTGCCCGCCGACGGGAAAGGTGCGCGCGATGCCTGCGAGGCGGATCATCTGCACCGGATCAGCCCGCGGCTGACGATCCACCTCCGGCCCTGTTACCCTCATATGTTCCCACAGTCCATCCGTCACCTGGGAGACGCCGCATCGGCCATATCATTCCGGCGCCGGGCGTTGCCCTCGGTCTGCTGGTGGCGGATGGCTGGAGCCTGACCGCGCCTGCCCGGATCATGGCTTCGACCGCCCCTTCTCCGCCCGCGCCGGCGCACCGGCCTTGACGCCGTCCCGGTCCAGGGACAGGACGACGAGCTCCCCCTCCTCGAGCCCGGACACGACCTCGGTCTCCTCCCAGTTGCCCAGCCCCTTTCGAATCTCCCGGGCTTCGAGGCGACCGGTCGAGGGATCGAGCACCAGGACACCGCCTTCGGCCTTGACCGAGGATGTGGGGATGCGAAGCACACTGGGTCTGCGGTCCACGATGATCTCCACGTCGGCACTGTACCCGGCGAGCAAGGGTGCGTCTTTGGGGCGCCGCAGGATGTCGACTTCGACCTCGACGGTGCGGGCCTGCTTTTCGACGTCGAGCACATAAGGGGCGATACGCCGCACCTTGCCCGGGAAGGGGTGATTCCCGAAGGCGTCGAGGGTCACCCGTGCCTCGGCGGCCACTCGCACTTTGGGGGCGTCGACCTCGTCGATCGGGGCGGAGATGTAAAAGCAGCTGTCGTCAATCAGATCGACCGCAGGCGGGGTGGGAATGCCGGGGGGCGAAGGCGTGACAAACTCATTCAGCTCCCCCGAGATCTGCGCAATCACCCCTGCGAAGGGGGCTTCCAGCCGGGTCTTGGCGAGGTTTGCCCGGGCAACCCCCAGCCGCGCCACCTGGACCCGGGCGGTGGCTTCGGCGGCCTCACAGTCCGCCCGACCCGCCTGGGCGCCGGTGAGCGCCCGGTCCACTGCTTCCAGGGACGCCATATTGCGCTTGCTGAGCTTCACCTGCCGCTCCGCTTCCCGCCCGGCATTCTCCGCATTCAGACAGGCCGCCCGGGCTCGGGCGGCGCCCGCATCGGCCTCCCGCTCCGCCAGGGTGACCTGAGCCTTCAGGTCCTGGTTCCACAGCTCCAGGAGGAGCTGGCCCGCCTTTACCCGGTCACCTTCACGGACATCGAGGGTCGCGATCTGACCGCCAATGCTCGGAGCGAGGCGCGCCCGCCGGCAGGCCTTGACGGTGCCTGCCCGGGTGTTGGCAACCGTCGCCTCCACCAAGCCGCGCTCTACCGGCTGGACTCGCACCAGCACCGGCTTCGGCCGCGTCAGATACCACCAAAGGCCGACGACGGAGCCAACCAGAGCGATCGAGATCAGGGCTCGGGCGCGGAGACGCATGAGGCAGGTTCAATAGCGCGACATCGGCTGCCATTGTATCCCCTGGGCGGGGCAAAACAGGCCGAAACTTCGTCGGCATAACGGAAGGCAGGCCCTGCGCGGCAGGGCTTTCGGCTCTTCGGAGGACTGGTTCCGGTTCCCCAAGGGCGAGCACCCTATCCCTGTTGAATAGGCCCCGCTGCCTCGAGGTGCTCCCAGCATCAGGCCAGCCGGCTTGGAGGTGTCTCCCTAGACCCGGAGCAGTATCCTTGCGGGGTCCTCCAGGGCCTCCTTGATGGTGACCAGGAACTGGACCGCCTCACGGCCGTCGATCAGGCGATGGTCATAGGACAGGGCCAGGTACATCATGGGGCGCACCACGATCTGACCCTGCTCCGCCATGGGCCGCTCTTGAATCTTGTGCATCCCCAGGATCGCGCTCTGCGGGGGGTTCAGAATGGGCGTGGACAGCAGCGAGCCGAATACCCCACCGTTGGTGATCGAGAAGGTACCGCCGGTGAGCTCCTCAAAGCTCAGGGTTCCGTCCTTCGCCTTTCGGCCAAACTCCATCACCCCTTGCTCGATGTCCGCCATCGTCAGCTGATCGCAGTTACGCAGGATGGGCACCACCAGTCCGCGGGGGGAGCTGACGGCAATGCCGATGTCGTAATAGCCGTGATAGATGATGTCGCTCTCGTCGATGGACGCGTTGACCACCGGAAACCGCCGCAGGGCCTCCACCGCCGCCTTGACGAAGAACGACATGAAGCCGAGACGCACGCCGTGGGTCGTCTCGAACTGCTCCCGGTAGCTCTGGCGCAGGTCCATGACGGCCTGCATGTTGACCTCGTTGAAGGTTGTCAGGACGGCGGCGGTCTGTTGGGCCTGGACGAGCCGCTCCGCCACCCGCGCCCGCAGGCGTGTCATGGTCACCCGCTGCTCCGGGCGGCCCGCCTCCCCGCTCAATCGGGGTTGCTCAAGGCCCGGCACCGGCCGGCCCCCTTCTGGATCCACCTCCGGCTGGGACCCCTCGCGGGCATCGAGAAACGCCACCACATCCGCCTTCTGAATGCGGCCGTCCCGGCCGCTGCCCGGGATCTGGGATGGATCGAGATCGAGCTCCTTGACCAGACGCCGCGCCGCCGGGGCAAGCACGGGTTCAGCGGCCGCCTGGGCGGTGGGGGATGGGGCACCGCGTCCCTCGGCCACTGCCAGGCGCGACCCAGCGGGTGCTGGAGCCGGCTCGATCAGCCCGAGGACTGCATCCGCCTGCACCACATCCCCCTCCGGGCTGCGGATCTCCCCCAGCACGCCGTCAGCAGGTGCGGGAACCTCCAGCACCACCTTGTCCGTCTCCAGGTCCACCAGGTTCTCGTCCTTGGTGACGCCTTCCCCCGGCCGTTTGTGCCAGGAAAGGACGGTGGCATCCGCGACAGACTCGGGAAGGGCGGGGACACGGACCTCGTGGCTCATGCTGGGATCCTTCGGTTCTGAACCGGGTTGACGCGCCCTGTGAGGGCCTCGTCGATGAGGCGCTCCTGCTGCTCGACATGGGCCGAACGGTGACCCACGGCGGGCGCCGCCGATGCGTAGCGGCCGGCGAAGTACACGCCGCTGCTCTCGGGGATGATGGTGTGGAATCGATGCTTGACCAGGTCCCAGGCGCCCTGGTTCTGCGGCTCCTCCTGGCACCAGACGATCTGCTCCGCCGCCTCGAACGGGGACAGGGCCTCCACGAACTGCTGCTTGGGGAAGGGGTAGAGCTGCTCGATGCGCAGGATGGCGACATTGGACAGGCCGCGGGCCCGCCGTGCCTCGCGCAGGTCATAGAAGACCTTGCCGCTGCAGATCACCACCCGCTCCACGTCGGACGGATGCACACCATCGAGTTCCCCAATCACAGGCTGAAAGTGCCCGCCGGCGAGCTGATCCAGAGTCGAGGTGGCGAGCCGATGCCGCAGCAGGCTCTTGGGGGTCATGACGACCAAAGGCCGGCGGTAGGGACGCAGCATCTGGCGACGCAGGAGGTGGAACAGCTGGGCCGGGTTCGTCGGGACGCAGACCTGGATGTTCTGTTCCGCGCACAGCTGCAGGTAGCGTTCCACCCGCGCCGAGGAATGCTCGGCCCCTTGCCCCTCGAGCCCGTGAGGCAGCAGCATCACCAGCCCGCAGTCAAGGCCCCACTTGGTTCCTGCCGAGGTGATGAACTGATCGATCACGACCTGGGCGCCGTTGGCAAAGTCACCGAATTGGGCCTCCCAAAGCGTCAGGGCGTTCGGCTCCGCCGTAGCGTACCCGTACTCGTATCCGAGAACGGCCTCCTCGGAGAGGATGGAGTCAATGACCACGAAGTTTGCCTGATCCGGGCCGATGTGCTGCAGCGGCGTATAGCCATCCCCGTTGAGCTGGTTGTGGATGACCGCGTGCCGGTGAAAGAAGGTCCCGCGGCCGCTGTCCTGACCCGAAAGCCGCACCGGATAGCCCGCCTCCACCAGGGTCGCGTAGGCGAGGTTCTCCGCGAACCCCCAGTCGGCCATCTGATCCCCGCTCGCCATCTTGCGCCGCTCGCCCCAGATCTTGCTCACCCGGGGATGCAGCTCGAACTCATCAGGCACCACGAGCATCCGCTCAGCAATCCCCTGGAGCCTTTCCCGTGGGACCGTCGTGTCGGTGGGGGTGTCCCATTGGACCTCACGAAACACCTTCCAATCGACCTTGAAGGTGCGGTCCAGGCTGCAGAGGACCGGGCGCGCCACGACCACGCCTTGCTCGATCGAGGAACGGTAGTGCTCCACCATGCCCTCGGCGTCCTCCTTGGAGACCACCCCTGCCGCGATCAGCCGATCCGCATAGAGTGCCCGGGCCGTGGGGCGGCTGCGGATCTTCTTGTACATCATGGGCTGGGTCACGGCGGGCTCGTCGGCCTCGTTATGCCCCAAGCGCCGGTAGCAGACCAGGTCGACAATCACGTCCTTGTGAAACTGATTCCGGAAATCCAGGGCCATTCGGGTGACGAAGATCACGGCCTCCGGATCCTCCCCGTTGACGTGAAAGACGGGGGCCTGGACCATCTTGGCCACGTCGGTGCAGTAGAGGGTCGAGCGGGTGTCCAGAGGATTGCTCGTCGTGAAGCCGATCTGGTTGTTGATGACGACGTGCACCGTGCCGCCGGTGCCGAAGCCGCGCACCTGGGAGAGCTGGAGGGTCTCCGCCACCACCCCCTGACCCGCGAAGGCGGCATCCCCATGGATCAGCAGTGCCAGCACCTGGTCACCGGTCCGGTCCTGGCGCCGCTGCTGTCGGGCCCGCACGGAGCCTTGGATGACGGGATCGATGATCTCCAGGTGGGACGGATTGAAGCCAAGCGCCAGATGCAGGATGCCCCCGGGGGTCTCGATGTCGGTGGAGAAGCCCATGTGGTACTTCACGTCCCCGGCCAGCTCTCGCCAATGGACCTGAGCCCGCCCCTCGAACTCGTCGAAGATCTCCTGAGGCGGCTTACCAAGGATGTTCGTGAGCACATTGAGGCGACCCCGGTGGGCCATGCCGATGACGATCTCTCTGATACCTTTACGGCCCGCCCGCTGGATCAGCTCATCAAGCAGCGGGATCAGGGTCTCGCCTCCCTCCAGGGAAAAACGCTTCTGCCCCACGTAGCGCGCGTGGAGGTATTTCTCTATCCCCTCGGCGGCCGTGAGCAGGGTCAGCAGCCAGCGGCGATCCGCGTCGTCGATCTCCGGCTGCCCCCGATAGCCCTCCAGCCGCTTCTGTATCCAGCGCTTCTCCGCCGTGTTGGTGATGTGCATGTACTCAGAGCCCACCGACCCGCAGTAGATCTGCTGAACCAGGGCAATGATGTCGCGCAGGGTCATACGGTCGGGGGCATAGAGTGAGCCCGTGTGGAAGACCTGATCCAGATCGTCTT
>JARRNE010000140.1:0-6180 GCA_037385305.1 Chromatiaceae bacterium
GGGGGTCAAGCGTGGGCTCATGACCACAGTGCATGCTGCCACCGCCACCCAGAAGACCGTGGACGGACCCTCGAACAAGGATTGGCGTGGCGGGCGCGGGATCCTGGAGAACATCATCCCGTCCTCCACGGGTGCCGCCAAGGCCGTGGGCAAGGTGCTGCCGGACCTCAACGGCAAGCTGACCGGCATGGCCTTCCGGATACCCACCTCCGACGTCTCCGTGGTCGACCTCACCGTCGAGCTGAGCAAGGAAGCCAGCTATTCCGACATCTGCGCTGCAATGAAGGCAGCCTCGCAGTCGGGTGATCTGGCCGGTGTGCTCGCCTACACCGAGGACAAGGTGGTGGCCACCGACTTCCGGGGCTGCAACACGCCGTCCATCTTCGACGCCGAGGCCGGCATCCAGCTCGACCCCACCTTCGTCAAGGTGGTGGCCTGGTACGACAACGAGTACGGTTACAGCTGCAACATGCTGCGCATGGTTGAGCATGTAGGGAAATGAAGGACTTGGGATTAGGGCGTAGGGAGTAGGGAGTTAGGACTCAGCAAACCCCCGGAATGGATTCGGGGTTCAGGGCTGGGCGGGATGCTCGGTGCATGTCATCGTCGTCGGCCCTAAGCCCTAAGCCCTTCTCTTCAGTCGAGAGCCATTCGGCAAGCCGTCGGGCTTGCCGAATCACTCTATCCGAAAATCACTCTATCCGAAATCACTCCACGCGAGGGCCTACCAGATGTCCTTCACCAAGCTGACCGACCTCGACCTCGGGGGCAAACGGGTACTGATCCGGTCTGATCTCAACGTTCCGGTGAAAGAGGGGAAGGTGGCGTCCGACGCCCGCATCAGCGCGTCCGTGCCGACCTTCGAGCATTGCATGAAGGCGGGCGCCAAGGTGATGGTGATGTCCCACCTCGGTCGACCCGAGGAGGGGGTTTACTCCGAGGAGAACTCCCTGAAGCCGGTGGCCGACAATCTCTCGGCCAAGCTCGGGAAGCCGGTCCGCCTCGTCAAGGACTATCTTGGTACGGCGCTTGACCTCGCCGAAGGCGAGCTGGTGCTTCTCGAAAACGTTCGCTTCAACAAAGGGGAGAAAAAGGATAATGAGGATCTCTCCAAGAAGTACGCCGCCCTGTGCGACGTCTACGTCATGGATGCCTTCGGTACCGCCCACCGCGCCCAGGCTTCCACCCACGGGGCAGGCAAGTTCGCGCCGGTGGCCTGCGCGGGTCTGCTGCTGGCCGAGGAGCTCGACGCTCTCAACAAGGCCCTGGCCAATCCGGCTCGTCCCATGGTCGCCATCGTCGGCGGCTCGAAGGTCTCCACCAAGCTGACCGTGCTCGAGTCCCTCTCCGACAAGGTGGATCAGCTGGTGGTCGGCGGGGGAATCGCCAACACTTTCCTCAAGGCCTCCGGCAAGAACGTCGGCAAGTCCCTGTGCGAGGATGACCTGGTGCCCACGGCCAAGGCCCTGATGGAGAAGATGGCGGCCCGTGGCGCCAGCATTCCGATCGCGGTGGACGTGGTCGTGGGCAAGAGGTTCGACGAGAAGGAGCCCGCCGTCCTCAAAGATGCCTCCGACGTCGACGACGACGACATGATCTTCGACATTGGCCCGAAGTCCGCCCAGGAGCTGACGGACATTATCGGCAAGGCGGGCACCATCGTCTGGAACGGCCCCGTCGGCGTGTTCGAGTTCGACCAGTTCGGCGCGGGCACCAAGACAGTCTCCATGGCCATCGCCGACGGCAAGGGCTTCTCCCTGGCTGGCGGCGGCGACACCATCGCGGCGATCCAGAAGTACGGCATCTACGACAAAATATCCTACATCTCCACCGCCGGCGGGGCCTTCCTCGAGTACCTGGAGGGCAAGACCCTCCCCGCTGTGGCCATGCTGGAAGCCCGGGCGAAGGACTGATGGGGAAGGGCTAAGGGCCAGGGTACAGGGCCGAGGAGACTCTACTCTTCGGCCGTCCTGACCCGCCACTCGTTGCACATCATGCCCAGACGTACCAAGATCGTCGCCACGCTTGGACCGGCCACGGACAGCCCCGAGGTCATGGACGACCTCCTCCCGGCTGGCGTCGATGTGGTGCGCCTCAATCTCTCCCATGACACCCATCACCGTCATCGGGAGCGGGCCGAACAGATCCGAGAGCGGGCATACGCCGCCGGGCGTGAGGTTGCGGTCCTGACCGACCTGCAGGGACCCAAGATCCGCATCGGTGGTTTTGCGAGCGGTCCTATCCAGCTCAGGGCCGGGGATGAATTCTCCCTCGATTGCGGCTGTCCGCTCGACAGGGGGGACCAAACCCGGGTCGGCACCACGTACCGGGATCTCGCCGGTGACCTGGCTCCGGGGGATACCCTCCTCCTGGACGACGGTGCCATCGAGCTCCTGGTACAGGAGGTCCGGGAGGGCTGTGTCCGCTGCCGGGTGGTGGCGGGCGGGAAGCTCTCGGATCACAAGGGGATCAACAAGAAGGGCGGAGGTTTGTCGGCACCTGCCCTGACCGAAAAGGACATGGAGGATATCCGCTTCGCCGCCGAGATCGGGGCGGATTACGTGGCGGTCTCCTTCGTGCGCAACGCCGATGATGTCCGGTTGGCCCGGGAAATCCTCGAGGAGGCCGGAGGCCGCGGCGGTATCGTGGCCAAGATCGAACGCGCCGAGGCGCTGCGGGCGATCGAGGACATCATCCTCGCCGCAGACGCCATCATGATCGCCCGCGGGGATCTGGGCGTGGAGATCGGGGACGCCGAGCTGCCGGCGGTCCAGAAGCGGGTGATCAGCAGGGCCCGCGAGATGAACAGCGTCGCCATCACCGCGACCCAGATGATGCAGTCCATGATCGAGAGCCCGATCCCCACTCGCGCCGAGGTCTTTGATGTCGCCAATGCGGTGCTGGACGGTACGGACGCGGTGATGCTCTCCGCCGAGACAGCGGTGGGCAGCTACCCGGCAAAGGCCGTCGAGGCCATGCATCGCATCTGTCAGGAGGCGGAGAAGCACTCCAGGGCGCGCCGCTCGGGCCATCGCATCGATTCGGTGTTTGGGCGTGTGGACGAAGCCATCGCGATGGCCACCATGTATACGGCCAATCACGTGGGGGTGAAGGCGATTGCCGCCCTGACCGAGACCGGCTCCACCGTCAAATGGATGTCGCGTATCAGCTCGGGCATCCCCATCTACGCCTTGACGCGCCATGTGGCAACGCGTAGAAAAGTAACGCTTTTTCGGGGCGTCTATCCGGTCAGCTTCGATGTGGGGAGCACGGACATTCACGAGGTCAACCGAGAGGTCGTCGAGGAGCTCCTGCGCCGCGGCACGGTGCGCGACGGAGACCTGGTGATCATCACGAAGGGTGACCGCTGCGGTGTCGAAGGCCAGACCAACATCATGAAAATCATGCGGGTCGGGGAGCATGCGCTCCTAACCGAGGACTAGCCCGATGCGTTCCTGAGCACTTATCTTCCCAAGGCAACCTAACGAGGAGACCCCACCATGGCTCTGATTTCTCTGCGTCAGCTGCTGGACCACGCCGCCGAGCACAGCTACGGCGTTCCCGCCTTCAACGTCAACAACCTCGAGCAGATGCGTGCCATCATGGAGGCCGCCGACGAGACCGACTCCCCGGTCATCGTGCAGGCGTCCGCGGGCGCGCGCAAGTATGCCGGTGCGCCCTTCCTGCGGCACCTGATCCTGTCCGCGATCGAAGAGTGGCCACACATACCCGTGGTCATGCATCAGGACCACGGCGCGTCGCCGGCGGTGTGCCAGCGCTCGATCCAGCTCGGCTTCAGCTCGGTGATGATGGACGGCTCCCTCGGCGAGGATATGAAGACGCCGATGGACTATGACTACAATGCGCGGGTGACCCGTCAAGTGGTCGATTTGGCCCACGCATGCGGTGTGTCCGTGGAAGGCGAGCTTGGCTGCCTTGGCTCGCTGGAGACAGGGATGGCGGGTGAGGAGGACGGCTCCGGCGCCGAGGGCAAGCTCGACCATGCCCAGCTCCTGACCGATCCGGAAGAGGCCGCTCGATTCGTCAAGGATACCCACGTCGATGCACTGGCCATCGCCATCGGCACCTCCCACGGCGCCTACAAGTTCACGCGTCCTCCGACGGGCGACATCCTTGCGATTCAGCGCATCCGCGAGATCCACGCCCGCATCCCTGATACCCACCTGGTGATGCATGGATCGTCGTCGGTCCCGCAGGACTGGCTCGCGATCATCAATGAGCACGGCGGCGACATGGGTGAGACTTACGGGGTGCCGGTCGAGGAGATCGCCGAGGGCATCAGGAACGGCGTGCGCAAGGTCAACATCGACACCGACTTGCGAATGGCCTCCACCGGCGCGATCCGCAAGTTCCTCGCCGAGAACCCGAAGGCGTTCGATCCCCGCAAATACCTCGGCGCCGCGACCAAGGCGATGAAGGGCATCTGTAAAGACCGCTACGAGACCTTCGGTACCGCCGGCAACGCCAGCAAGATCAAGCCCTCGTCCCTGGAGGTCATGACCACGCGCTACGCGAAAGGCGAGCTCGATCCCAAGGTGAACTGAGGCCAATCCCGGCTCGGGCCGGAGGTGAAAGGGGCGCCCTCGGGCGCCCCTTTTTCGTTGCGGAATCTATCGCTTGAGATCCGCGGTTCCGACGTGCGATGGGCCTGGGGCGGGCGTGGATTGCCGCGCTGCCGATGAGGCGCGCGCAAGGGCTTCAGCGCCGCCCGGAGAGCCGGGCGGCGGGGGAGGCTACCACTGCACCTGCTGGTCGAGCAAATACGCGGGCTCGGGCTGTGCCAGGGCGTCCCCGTCGGCTACCGCGTCGGCAAGCCCCTCGTCGCACGCCGGCGGCCCGCGTGCCGGGGCAATCGGTGGCGGCTGAGCCGGCTCGCCGATAGGGGTGAGAATGTGCTCTAGCGGAGCGGCCTCGGTGATGAAGGCGACGATGCGCATGTCCGCACCGCAGCTCTGGCACGTCAACGGTAGGCACGCGAGCAGGCGTGCAAGCAGCATGGCCCAGAGATGACGCGCCGAAGGGCGAGACCCTGTCTCCTCGCAGGCAGGCGTTGCATCGGTTTCGGAAGTCGCCGCCTCAGCGCTGACTGCATGATCACGGCCGCAGGCGGTGGCGGCGGCGCGCAGCGGCCGGGAGGAATCGGATCGACCCGTCCTCGCGAGGCGCGAGCACCACGTCGCCCCCGGGGGAAGCGTGTATCATTCCTGATATTCGATTTCATATTCGGAGACAACCATGACCGCTCTCTCCATCAAGCTGCCGGACGAGCTCGCCGAGAGCAGCCGGCAGATCGCACGGCGGATCGGCATCTCCCGCTCCGAGCTCATACGGCGTGCTCTGGTCCACGAGATCGAAGCGGTGCAGGCGAGCCTGGAACGGCAGGCCATGGCCCAGAGCCTGCGACTGCTGGCACAGCGGCCAGAGGACCTCGCTGCAGCAGAAGCCCTGGATGACGCCCTATCCGAGCCCTTGGCCGGCGAGGGAGATGAATGGTGGAACGGCTGACGCGTGGTGGGATCTACCTCGCGCGCCTGGACCCGGCCAAAGGCGCGGAGATCGGCAAGCTGCGGCCGGTGGCGGTATTGTCCGCCGAAGAGATCCTGAAGGCGGAGCCACCCCTGGTCTTTGTCTGCCCGCTCAGCAGCCGTTCCGACCCCGGCTTCGCGTCCTTGCACCTGCCCCTGCCGGCGCGCGACGCGCTCAAGGTTCCGAGCTTTGCCTTGGTCGAACATTGCCGCGCCGTGTCCAGCCGCCGGCTCAAACCCTGCCGGATCGCCCAGCTCACCGCCGAGGAGCTTGACGCCATCCTGAATCGGTTGCAAAGGCTGGTAGGCCGATAGCTCCGCCGCCCGGACGGCACAACGAGACGTCGTGCGGGGACGTACCGCTGCTTTGGCGAATCGCCAATCCCGACGGCTCGCGACCGACAGGACGCGACCTCCCACGTCCGGTGCCATTGATCCGAAGCCCCCGTCCTTGCGCCTTCTTGGGACTGGCACTCCCATGCGGGCCGCACGTAGAATCGCCCGGGCTCAGGAGGGCGACTGACTGTGGTCTCCGAGTTCCGGGCGAGTTCCAGTTCCGGGGACAGTTTAGGTAATTCCCCGACCGGAGCAGGATACCCGAGGAGACAAGGCTAACGAATATTCCATCCGGGGT
>JARRNE010000141.1:0-13947 GCA_037385305.1 Chromatiaceae bacterium
AAACGGTGCATCTCAAGCCGCAGGAGATCGCGGGTTTGTGCCCTCTCGCGTCCGGACCAAGGTGAGAGGCGAGTAAGTGCAAGCGCTCACGGGCTGGCCAGGACGGCCAACCCTGGACCGGCAAGCGGGGCTCGATTGCCCAGTGCCGTCGGGCTCGGCATTTTCCGGACTTGGGATGCCTTGTGCGCGCGAGGGAGGAGTTTCATGGCGTATCCGTCCCAGGTGGCTGGCTCGGAGACTCAGGCAATGGTCGACAGTATCCCGGCGTAGACATCATCGACCGCGAGCTCGGCGTCGATCGCTTCGAGACGTAGGTTCTCCCCGGTCCCATAGACCTCCAAGTCCCAGCCGCGGTCTCGGCGGTAGACCTCCATGCGCGGCTCGTCCGGGGTCACCATCAGGTATTCGAGGAGCGATGGTATCTTGCGGTATCCGTAGAACTTGTCCGAGCGGTCATAGCGCTCGGTTGATTGCGACAGGATCTCGATGACCAAAACCGGGTGGTCACAAAAGCGCTCGTCGTCGGTATAGGGCTCGCACTCAACGAGCAAGTCCGGGTAGTAGAAGCGCTCGTCGTTCCGAGCCAGGATATGCGTCTTGACTTCAGTGACGAAGGACTCGCAAGGGCGATCTTCAAGCTGGTCATCGATCAGGCGCGCCAGCCGCTTGGTCAATCGGTTGTGGGTCTTGGTGACCCCGACCATCGCGTAGACTGCGCCATTGACGTACTCGTGCCGTATCTCGGCGACTTCCTCGCCTGCCAGGTAATCTTCCACACTGATACCGGTTCTGCTCAATGGAGCGGGCATGGGTGGCGTCGGCGACTCGTGGTCGATGCTGCAATTCTACGTAACGAATCAACAATAAGTTGCACAAGGAATACAAACGTTGTCGTTGTCGTTGTCGTAATCGGAAAGGAAATCCAATTCGGGCATGAGCAACTCGATGTCTGCCGGATTTCGATCCGGTATGTGACTCAGGGATACCAAGTGGCCAAGAGCTTGAAGGGCAGCGATCGGCCCGCGCGGGACCAACTGCTGCGTGCCTCGCAGTCGATCCCGCTGAACATCGCCGAAGGCAACGGTAAGGGGACCAATGCCGATCGGCGCCGCTTCTTCGAGATCGCTCGCGGGACTCCAGGGCGTCCAGATGGATGCGCTCGTAGCCGTGGGATGCGTCCACACCGAAGGTGACCAGGGCCGTGCGCACGTCGTTTCCCGCCTCGAGGGCGGCGGCGCTGTCCGAGCGGTAGTAGCGAAAGACGTCGCGCTGATGGCGAATCTCGAACTCCTTGCACAGATGGATGAGGCGATGGGTCAGGTGGTAATCGAAGGGGCCGCTCTGGTCCGCCATGGCCACAGTGACCCCGAGCTCGCTGGAGTTCTGGCCCGGGGCGGTCGTCCCGTTGTCGATGGTCAGCATCTCGGCGACATCCTGGTGCAAGGCCGCCGAGGCGCCGGACCCCACCTCCTCGGAGATGGTGAAGAGGGGATGGCAATCCACGGGCAGCTCGACACCGGAGCGGACGACCGCGGCCATCGCGGCAATCAGCACCGCGGCCCCGGCCTTGTCGTCCAGGTGGCGCGAGTTGATGAAGCCGGTGGCGGTGATCTCCGGGTTGGGGTCGATCGCGATGTAGTCGCCCACGTGCACGCGAAGCTTCAGCAGGTCCCGGAGGTCGTCCACGAGCTCGTCGATCCGGAACTCCACGTGCGGCCAACCACCGGGCTGATTATCGATCTCAGGGCCGAAGGTATGGCCGGACGCCTTCAGCGGGAGAACGGTGCCCCGATGTTGGCCGATGTCGGTGAACAGGGTACCGCGGGCGCCCTCTGCGAAACGCGCACTCCAGTGCCCGACGGGCACCAGCTCCAGGCGCCCGTTGTCCTTGAGGGCCTTGACCATGGCGCCCAGGGTATCGATGTGGGCAACCACGGCCCGGTCCGGCTGCGAGACCTGTCCCGCCAGGGTGGCGCGGATGGCGCCGCGCCGAGTGAGCTCGAAGGGGACCTCCATGCGCTCCAGCTCCTCGCACACCAGGTGCACCACACGGTCTGTGTACCCCGACGGGCTCGGCGTAAAGAGCAGCTTGAGCAGGAGGTCGATCAGGTAATCGGTGTCGATGTCGAGCAGCTTCAAAACATGCTCTCCCGAATGGCGGTCTGCGGAAACAACAGATCCACGAAGCGCTGCGCCGTGGGCTGGGGCTCGTGATTCGCGAGCCCCGGCCGCTCGTTGGCCTCGATGATGGCGTAGTCGGGTCCCTCGACCGAAGGCACGATGAAATCGAGCCCGGTGACCGGGATGTCCAGCGCCCGCGCCGCCGCCACGGCCGCCTCCCCCAGCGCGGGATGCAGGTCTGCCGTGACGTCGTGGATGGTGCCCCCCGTGTGGAGGTTGGCGGTCTTGCGCACTGTCAGCACCTCGCCGTCCGGCAGCACGTCCTTCAGCTGGTAGCCGGCCTGCTGAACGCAGCGCGCCGTCTCCTCGTCCAGGGGAATGGCACTCTCGCCCCCGGTCGCCGCACGCCGGCGCCGGCTTTGGGCGTCGATCAGCTCCCGCACCGTGTGGCGCCCGGTCCCGATGACCTGTGGCGGACGGCGCACCGCCGCGGCGACCACCCGATAGCCGACAACCACGATACGCAGGTCCTCCCCCTGCACGAGCTCCTCCAGAATCACCGTCTCGCAGACGCGGCGCGCGGCATGGATCGCCTTCTCGAGCGCCTGCGGGTCGCGTACGTCTACGCTGATGCCGGCCCCCTGCTCTCCGCGCGCGGGCTTCACCACCACGCTGCCGAGCTTCGACAGAAAGGCCTCCGCCTGGTCCAGCGCCTCCACCCGCGCCTGCGCCGGCACCCGGAGTCCCGCCCGCCTGAGCAGGCGATGGGTGACCACCTTGTCGTCGCAGCGGCTCATGGCGACCGCGGTGGTGAGCTCGCTCAGGCTCTCGCGGCACACGATCCGCCGCCCGCCCAGCACCAGCGCGAAGTAGCCGGCCTCCGCGTCCAGGACCTCGATCCCGATACCCCGTCGGCGCGCCTCATTGACGATGATGGTCGCATAGGGATTAAGGGCGCCCTCCGGCTGCCGGCCGATGAAGAGCGGCTCGTTGTAGGCGTTCTTGTTCTTCAGGGCGAAGGCCGGGATCCGGTCGAACCCCAGCTTCTCGTAGAGCCGGATCGCCTGCTTGTTGTCGTGCATCACGGAGAGATCCAGGAAGGCCCGGCCGCGCGCGAGATAGTACTCGGCGACCTGACGGGTCAGCGCCTCGCCGATGCCCGGGTAGGGTGCCTGGCCGTCGACCGCGAGCGCCCACAGGCTGGCACCGTTCTCGGGATCGTCGAAGGCCGCCACGTGGTCCACCCCGGTGACGACGCCGAGGATGCTTCGGTCCTGCTCGTCTTCGGCCACCCAATAGGTGAGCACGCGGGACGCCCGGTGGGCCCAGACGAAATCCGCGTCCGGTGGAACCATGCGGCGTCCGGCGTAGACGCGCTGGATCGCCCGCGCGTCCTCGCCGCTGTTCAGCAGCCGCACATGAAACCCCTTGGGCCTGCGCTGACAGGGCTGGTAGCGCTCCACCCAGAGGCGGAAGGTATGCGAAGGGTCGAGGAAGAGATCTTGGGGGGCGTAGGAAAGCACCACATGGGGATCGCGCAGATACAGGGCCACATCCCGCTTGCCGGGGCGCTCCTCCTGGAGCGTCGCGGCCAGCCGCTGCGGGTCATCGAAGGTGTGACCAAACAGCAGGCGTCCCCAGCCGCAATCGACGACTGCGTTGTCCTCCGGCAGCTGGTCGTGTCGGTGACGCGACTCCAAGCTCATGACGGAGGGGGCCCGGGCACGCTCCAGCCGGTGATGGATGTGGTCGTTGGTGCTCATCGCAGAGACTCCCTGTTCGGGGGACCTCATGTCTTCGCGGCTTCACTGGTGCCGCCAGACATTGAGGGGGGGCATGCGTCTAACGCGGCCCTTATCAGATGCCGTTTTCCTGCAGCCACAGCTCCAGCAACGCCGCTTGCCACAGCTTGGAGCCGCGCAACGGGGTGATGTGCTGGTCCGGGGCGGCCAGGAGGCCCTCCACATAGCTAGGCTGGAGCAGGCCACGCCGGCGGGCCCTCTCCGAATGCAGCAGGTCCTTGACGAAGGTGTAAACGTCCCCGCGCAGGTATTTCCGCGCGGGCACCGGGAAGTATCCTTGTCCCCTTCCTCGATGACGGCGCTCGGGATCACCCGCCGACCCACTGCCTTGAGGACGCACTTGCCCTCGTCGCACAGCTTGTACTCGTCCGGGATGCGCGCGGCGAGCTCCACGAGCTCGTGATCGAGGAAGGGGACCCGGGCCTCCAGTCCCCACGCCATGGTCATGTTGTCGACGCGCTTGACCGGGTCGTCCACCAACATGACGAGCTGATCGATCCGCAGGGCCTTGTCCACCGGCCCGGCCGCCCCCGTACGGGCGAAGTGCCCGGCGATGAAGGCCCGGCTGTAGTCCTCCCCGTGGAATCGCGGGTGCACCGCGCGGCGGTACTCCTCGTGGCTGCGGTCACAGAAGGCCTGCGCATAGTCCGCCACCGGGTCACAGCTTCCGACCATCGGGGGATACCAGTGATACCCGGCGAAGACCTCGTCCGCCCCCTGCCCGCTCTGCACCACCTTCACGTGCTCGCTCACCTTCTGGGACAGGAGATAGAAGCCGATCACATCATGGCTCACCATGGGCTCGGCCATGGCGCGAACACAGCCCGGGAGCTCCGGCAGGAGCTTGGTGGCGGAGTCCACGTGGATCTTGTGGTGCTGGGTCCCGAAATGCTCGGCGATCAGGTCCGAGTATTGGAACTCGTCCCCGCGCTCATCTCCGACGGTCTCAAACCCTACGGAAAAGGTGTTGAGACCGGCCTGGCCCTGCTCTGCCAGCAGACCGACGATGAGGCTGGAGTCGAGGCCGCCGGAGAGCAGGACACCGACGGGTACATCCGCCACCAGGCGACGGTCGACCGCCCGACGCAGCGTCTCCAACACCCGGTCCTGCCAATCCTCGAAGGTCAGGCTGCGCTCGTCGGCCGGCGTCTCGAAGCGCGGCTCCCAGTACACCCGCTCCCTGCGTCTCCCATCGGGCTCGATCGCACAGATCGTGGCGGGCGGGAGCTTGCGCGCGCCCCGCAAGATGGTGTGGGGCGCAGGCACCACGGAGTGGAAATGCATATAGTGGTGCAGGGCCACCGGGTCGATCTCCGTATCGATGCCACCGCCCGCCAGCAAGGCCGGCAGGGTGGAGGCGAAGCGCCAAGCCCCCGGAGATTCGGCGTAGTACAGGGGCTTGATGCCCAGCCGGTCGCGGACCAGGGTGAGGCGCCCGGTGTCACGCTCCGCGATCGCGAAGGCGAACATGCCGAAGAAGCGCTGAAGACAATCCTCGCCCCATGCGTGGAACGCCTTCAGGACCACCTCCGTGTCGCCGTGGGAAAAGAAGCGGTAGCCCCGCCCCTCGAGCTCCGCGCGCAGCTCCCCGTAGTTGTAAATGCAACCATTGAATGCCAGGGTCAGGCCGAGCTCACTGTCGACCATGGGCTGCGCCGCATGGGTGCTCAGGTCAATGATGCTGAGCCGCCGGTGGGCCAGGGCCACGGGCCCTTGTTGCCAGATGCCATGGCCGTCGGGACCGCGCGCTGCCATGGCAGCGCTGGCGGCGGCGGACGCGCCGAGGTGTATGGGCTTGCCGTCGAAGCGGATCTCCCCGCAAAAGCCACACATGCATGTCTTCCCGTTTGCTGGTTGAGACGGAGTCGGAGAACCGGATCAGGCGGATATGCCCCGGGACCGTCCCTCGACGTCGAGTGACGGCCGGACTCCCGCCGCCCGACCCAGGCCGTTCGCACACCTATCGTGGTACCGACGGAGACCGGTTAAGCCAGCGTTTTGCCGGGTCTTCGAGGCTAGGGATACATGGAGCTGGGGCGAGAACCAGCGGCTGAGGGCAGGAGCGATCGGCGGCATGTCCCGGGCCTTTCGTCCGCAAAAAGGGAGGCCTACGCAAAAAGTTTCTGAAGTATAAAGGCATTCCGCTGGCCATTCCACCGCCGGCCGGGAATCCGCGCGCCTGGTACGGGAAACAGCGCCGCCGTCTTCTTTTTCGCGCAAGCCCCCCCATCTTGATTCGCGGTTTCATTCGACTGAATCTCCCGTCACTCGGGGGTTCGTCTTTCAACTACCCGACAGGGGCGGAGCCATGTCGCAGAAGAAGCAGGTCACCCGCATCGTCTCGCAGGGCCATTACGCCGCGAGCTTCGAGGAGGAGTTCGAGGAGGAGGTCTACGATCCGAAGAAGGAATACCTGGTGCGGTCCATGCTCGAGGAGATCGGCGAGGATCCCAAGCGGGAGGGGCTTCAGCGAACGCCCCTGCGGGTGGCGAAGGCGATGGATTTCCTCACCAGCGGATATCAGCAATCCGCGGAGGACATCATCAGGAGGGCGGTGTTCGCCGAGGACTGCAAAGAGATGGTGGTGGTGCGGGACATCGAGTTCTACTCCATGTGCGAGCACCACATGCTCCCCTTCTTCGGCCGTGCTCACGTGGGCTACCTGCCCAACGGAAAGGTCGTGGGCCTGAGCAAGGTGGCCCGCGTGGTTGACGTGTTCGCCCGGCGCCTGCAGGTACAGGAAAGGCTGACCAATCAGGTGGCGGATGCCCTCATGGAGAACCTGGGCGCACACGGCGTGGCGGTTGTCATGGAGGCCAGTCACACCTGCATGATGATGCGCGGCGTGCAGAAGCAGAACAGCAGCACGGTATCCAGCGCCATGCGGGGGACCTTCGAAGAGGACGCCCGTACCCGGGCGGAGTTCATGGGGTTCATCCGAGACTGAGCACCAGCGCCGAACGGAACGCCATCGCAGACTTGACCCGCCGGGTCAGCCGGACCCTCCCTGGCGAGGACCGGCTTGGACGGAGGTTAGCCACGGAGGCGGTGCCTTCGCCGCAGCATCCACCAGGCCCGGACGGGAAACACGGGGCCGTCACCGGTCCTCGAACCCCGCCATGCGATACCACCGCTTCGCCTCTTCCAGGTCCTTCTCGACCCCGCGGCCCTCCTCGTACATCATGGCCAGCGTGGTCTGGGAGCCTGCCAACCCCTGCTCCGCCGCCTTCCGGAACCAGGCAGCCGCCTTCTTGCAGTCCTTCTCCGTACACTCCCCCTCCAAGTACATGAAGCCGAGCCCGTGCTGGGCGAGACCCAGCCCTGCTTCCGCCGCCGCCTTCATGTACTTGAAGGCCAGCAACGGGTTCTCGTGCATGCCGAGCCCGTTCTGGGCCATGATGGCCATACGGTACTGGGCCTCCGGATTCCCGGCATCCGCCAGGGGGGAGAGCAGGCCCGTCGCGCGGGCGAAATGCTTGGCCTCAAAGGCGGCAATACCGCTGGAAAGCTCCATGTCGAGGTCGGTCGGTTGGTAGGACATCGTCGGCTCCGTTGGCTGTCGGCTCCCGTCCGGCAGACGGGGCGGTCGTTTGGGAATTGGGCTCCCCGGAAGCTGAGGTCCCGCGGCGGGGATTAAAAGCCATCGTCGGCACGCTCCGCCTCCGAGGGCGACCACCGGGGGAGCTCGAGCCACCGCAGCCAGGCGTCGAGCAGCTGGGGGTTTGCCGCCGCAACCGCGGTGCGCGGGTCCAGCGAGGGGCCCGACACCGGCTCCCGGCCTCCAGGCGCCCACAGGCGTGAGGCCACACCCGCCTCGTTGGCGATGAGCCGCCCCGCCGCGTAATCCCATAGTCTCTGCCCGCCGTGCAGGTAGAGCTGGGCGCGCCCGGCGGCAAGCCAGCACCAGTCAAGGGCAACCGATCCGAGGTTGCGCTGGGATCGGTAAGGCGATGCCACCCCCTGCCGCGGAAGCTCGCCCGCCGACAGTCGCTTGAGGTCGACCATGGGATTGCGAAGAAGGGAAACCCACAAGCATAGTTGCTGGTGCCGTCGAGGGGATCAAGGCACCACAGGGCTCGCGCGCCCTCGTCGAGCAGACGCCGCTGCTGCGAGACCGGCATCTCCTCCCCAACGATCGGGATGCCTGGAAACCGCCGGGCCAGCTCCTGAGTCAGCCGGCGCTGCACCATGACGTCAGTCTCCGTGACAAGGCTCCCATCGGCCTTGCGGCGGGCAGAGACCTTGCGGAAGCGCGGCATGACTTCCACTTCCGCGACGGCACGCAGGAGTCGGCAGAGGCCTTCCAATTCGGGCGCCATGGGCATCCCCCGGTTAGCGGTGCGTGAGCGGTCGAGGATCATAGCCTGTTTGGGCGTCCGCGACAGACGATCAGGCCTGGCTCGATCGCTGGCTCGCCGTGGACCGGGATCCCAATGAAATCTTGGACAGCTGGACGAGATCCCCACCCCCGCCGACCCGGCGCGCACCGCAGCCATCCGTGACAGTGCAGCTGCCCGGCGTATCGGTGAGCTGAGTGCACTGGGCCGCGGGCTCGATGTGCGTCGGAAGTGGTATCACCTGACCGCAGGCATGCAGACAAAGGGCCTGGGGGCGGCGGCCGTTGGGGACCCTGCCAAGTCCGCCGCGCGCCTTTTCACGGCGCACTCGAACCCGAGCATGAACATTGCACTTGGCAGCCGCTCGAGCGGAAACAGGGGTGGGAGCCGGGCAGTGCCGGCGGCTAGGTCTGCCGGCCGGCACCACCACCATCAAGCGGCGCCTTCCGCCTCGGCCAATCTGCGAACGCGGATGCAGAGCTGCTCGTCGACCATTACCTCGAAAAAGTGGCGTCGCTCCGAATCGATCTCGCCGACCCTATCCCCGTCCCATTCCCGCACAGGGCAGTACCGCAGCACCAGCCAATGGGGACGGTTCATCGCATCCTGATAGCGACCCATGAAGAAAAGGCTGCGCGCACCCGCATCGTCCGGCAGACGGACCTGCCGCAGGGGCAGCTCCCGCTGCAGCTTGAAGAAGGCGGCCTCCTCGATCTTGACCCCATTGACGTTGTACCTCAGCAGGTCGCCCCTGCGCGTACCCCGTGCCACCTTGGCATCCCGTACCACACTGACGTGGAAGGCCGCGTTCTCGGGCGCGAACCGCTCGGCGCGCAGGATCGAATCACAGCCGCACAGCCTGTCCGCTCGATTGATGGCCCCGGAGATCATGATCTTGTGCCCTTCGTCATAGAGAAAATTGGGCTCCTCAGGAGAAAAGGCGATCCCCAGACCCAGCTCCAGATCCGGAAGCCCATGCGAGCGGTTGAAGGCATTCTGAAGAGCGACGACCTGGAGAATCTTTCGGGCCAGACCGCAGGCACGCGCCACCGCAACCCCCGGCCCGTCACCGTCGTACTCGAAGATAACCAGGATGACGGCATCGCCTTCGACGAAGAGCTTCTCCGCGCCGTATCCCGGCAACAGCGCATTCACCGGCTCGAAGAAGGTGAGGCTGAAATGGGACGCCGGGTTGAGCCCCTTGGTACGGAGGCTCTCCGTGATCTGGGTCGATCCTCGTACGTCCGCCTTGATGACCACGTGGGCACGGGCTCGGCGGAGCGGGGACGGCCGCTCGGTGCGGCAGTGGAGCTCGTGCAGGGTGCCGTTTGCGCGGGAGAGCCGGAGTGCGTCCGGCTCCTCCAGCAGCCTGATCGCGTCCATGGTCTCGTAGGTCTTGTAGGCCAGCTTCAGGTCCCGCCGCAGAGTGAGGAAGTCGACCAGGTACTTGTCCAGATACCTTCCCCGCTCCTCGGGTGTGAGACGCCTGAGCTCGCTCACCGTGTGCTCGAGGAGGCGCCCCGTCAAGCCCGGGTCGAGCCCTGTGCGCATGGCCTCCACCCGCTGCCTTAGCCGGCGCCGCGGCAGCCTGCCCTGGAGGAAATCCCAAAGGAGGGAGAGCGGCACTGGTCTGCCGAGCTGTTGGCGCAGGGACGGCAACCAGTACCCCAGGATCACCCGCTCGGTGAGACCGTAAAGGTCCAGACAGCGGTGGAGCTCGGCCCGGACCGCCCCTTGGAATATGCGCCAGCGCGGATTCCGCCAAGATTTCTCGTCTGCGGCCGCCTCATCCTCGCCCGCGCGCAAGAACCGTCCCAGGTTTTCCGGCTCGTCGAGCCAGGTGGAGCGGCCGGACCGGTATTCCTCCACGGTGAGGCAGCGGCGCAGCAACATCTCGGTCTGAAGGAACCCCTTCAGCTGGCCTTGGTCTCGCCTGACCTCGGAGCCCGCCCGCCGCAACTCGTTCGGGCGGGAGGGCACCTGAGTCCATGGGGGAAGGTAATGCTGGAATACCTTGGTGAGGCATTGGTTCGTCTGACACAGGGCGTCTTCGGCCCCGCTCTCGGCGATCAGGGCCGCTGGATAGTCCTGGGCAAGGTCTTTGACCTCGTCCAGGCGCGGGGTTAGGAGGACGGGATTGAAGAAGGCCGCCTCCGGCACCGGCCACGCATACCCAACCAGCGAGGCGCGCAGCTGCGGTAGCTGGCCGTCCTCGATCGTCCTGATGTGGCGAAAGAGGAGCTGCAAGACGCGGCGGCCGATGGCATTTCCCTCCCGCTTCAGGGTCACCAGGTCCTCGTGCAGCTCGAGGGTACGACCGGAGGCATTCGCCTGCTCCCAGAGGGCCATCTCGGTGAGCTTCTCTCTGAGATGTGCGGCGCCTCCCGCGACACTGGCGAGCAGGCACTTCAGCACGGAGATTTGGAGGAGGGCCAGGAGGTCGGGCCCGGAACGTCCCTCCATCTGCTCGAATACGCCCTCGAAGAGGGCCATGTAGGTCTCCCGAAAGGCATCAAGCTCCTCCGGGCTGACCAGCTGACTTGGCGCCCGGCGCCGCTGCGAGCCCACCTCCTGCAAGAACAGCTTGCGCACCAGCTCCCGGACCCGGTCGCTCAAACGCGGGCTCAAGAACACGTCGATGTGGGCGTTGTCGATCCCCCTGGCATAGCGGTCAAGCGACAGCCGCCAAGGCGGTTGCTGCTTGAAGGGTGCCGCAAGCTCGGCCAGGGTCGGCCGCCAATGGAGCAAGTCTGCGCTCATCCGGCGATGATCGTCATCGGTCGTGCCCCAGGGTCGGTGCGGGTGAACCGGGACGCTGGGCACACCCTGGTCCACGTTGGGACAGATGCGAACGGCCGTCCGCGGTCCGGCCGGTGTCCAGCCTTTCGCGTAGTCTAGCCGAAAGGACACCTTGCGCCGCAGAGGCGTTTGTTAAACTACGGGCCTACCGTCTGATCCTCAGATCGATTGTGGATGTCGTGCGAATGGCCAGGCCAGGATTTCCAGGGACTTCGCGCGCAGCTTCAGCATCGCGAATGCTCAGGGTATGCAGACCAGGCCGCGCGGCGGCACTGCTGCTCTGCGCGCTCGTGACGGCGCCCTTGGGACAGGTTAACGCCGCCAACCGAGAGTCTGTGGCCGACGCCATGGTCCGGATGATGGAGGCCATGGGGTTTCTGGATCCCGGCCCGGGCTCCGGCTTCCCGAGCGGCTCCACCTGGACTCCGGCCTTCGGCAGCTTTGCCATGCCGGGGAGCATTCCGGGGGGCGCACCTTACGAGGACCCATCCCGCCGCCTCGACATGGGCGAGGCCATGCGGCGATTCTCTCGCGGAATGGCCGGTCCGGGGGGTGGACAATCCTTCGCCTGGATGGGCTCGCCGCTCGAAGGCATCTGGGAGGGCCGTGGCGGGGAGCTTCTCATCGTTCAGGGAAACCGCTTCCGAATCTATGCCGGCAGCGCCGCTCACGTGGACGGGTACATCATGGTCCGCGCGAATCGCGTGGCCCTCTATAACCCTGTCGACTCCAACACACAGCTCTACGAATACGCGCAATCCCAGGATCGTCTCGCCCTGCGTGATGCCTCGGGACAGCTCTATCTGTACAGGCGCCTGCGCCTCGATGCCCCCGAAGAGACCAGCTCGGCCCACTGACTTCCCCGAAGCCCTGATACCCGAGGTCAGGGCAACAGGAAGCCCGCCACGGCACCCAACGGACCTATGCAGCTGATGGGCATGGGGCGGCCCGGTGCCACTGCCGGAGGCCATTGGCGCGGGACACTGGGACTGAGCGGCCTTTTCTCAACCGGCAAGCAGCTTCCCCGCCACCAGGAACACCAGAACCGCGAAGATGCGCCTCAGGGCGGGCAGCGGGAGGGTATGGGCCAGGCGGGCGCCCACCGGCGCGGACGGGACGCTGGCCACCAAGATCCCCGCCACTGCAGGCCAGTAGACGAAACCCGTGCTCCCCCACGGCAGCCCCTCTTGGCCCCACCCCGTCGCAATGAAGCCAATTGCGCCAGCAAGGGCAATCGGCACCCCGCAGGCGCTGGCAGTTGCGACGGCGGCCCGCATATCGACCCCCCAGCGGGCAAGAAAAGGCACGGTGAGGGTCCCCCCGCCGATACCCACCAGCGCCGAAAGGCTTCCGATCCCCACGCCCACCAGGCCGGCCGTAAAGGTTCCCGGCCGGCCCGCGGACTCGGGGATGCGGCCAGGCCAGAGCATCCGCGTCCCCAAGTAGAGCAGAAAGACCGCAAAGAGCCGCCGCAGCCAGCCTCCCGCCAGCACCGCCGCCACCGCCGAGCCGATCCAAGCCCCCAGGACGATCCAGGGCGCGAGCTGGCGAAACAAATCCCAGCGCACGGCACCGCGGCGCTGGTGCGCGTAAACCGACGCACTCCCGGTCCCCACGATGGTCGCAAGCGATGTCCCCACCGCCAGATGGGGCACCCACCCGGGGGCAAAGCCCAGCTTGGCGAATAGCCACATCAGGGCGGGAACAACGACGATCCCGCCGCCGAGCCCGAGCAGACCCGCGATCAGCCCGGACAGGAGTCCCGTGACCAGATAGGCCGCCAGCTCAGGGTGGCTCATGCCGGCAGGCCGGGTCGTCCAGACCGTGCAGCGAGAAGAATGAGCCCGCGGACACCCTCATCGGGTGCGCGATGGGACATAATGCGCATCCCATTCGGCACTCGGGCACGCTCGGCCACACCCGACGTCTCGGTCAAAACAGGGCTGGACAACATGATGGCGCACCATAACATCTGCATTCTCGGGGGGACCGGCTTCGTCGGCCATCATCTCCTGGCACGCCTCTCGCGATCCGGTCATCGCTGCCGCGTCCTCACCCGGCGTCCGGAGCGCCACCGGGATCTCAGGCTGGCACCGGGAGCCGAGGTACTCCAGGCAAACGTCTTCGACCGCCAATCCCTTGCGGAGCGGCTCGGAGGCTGCTCGGTCGTCATCAACCTGATCGGGATCCTGAACGAAGGCAAGGTACAAACCTTCGAGCAGGTCCACGTGGCGCTCGTGGACCGCATCGGCGAAGCCGCCCGTACAGCGGGCGTGCAGCGTTTCCTTCAGATGAGCGCCCTGGGGGCGGACGCCGCGACCGGCAAGAGCCGGTACCTGCGCAGCAAGGGCGAGGGCGAGGCGCGGGCGCATGCACAGGAGGGGCTGCGGGTCACCAGCTTCCGTCCGTCCGTTATCTTCGGTCGGGGCGACAGCTTCTTCAATCGCTTTGCCGCCCTGCTCCGGCTGGTCCCCGGGGTATTCCCGCTTGCCTGCCCGGACGCGCGCTTCGCTCCGGTCTACGTGGGGGACGTCACCGCCGCCATGGAAGCGACTCTGGACGACCCCGGCACCTGGGGCAAGGCCTACGACCTGTGCGGCCCGAGGGCCTTCAGCCTGCGCCAGCTGGTGGAGTACACGGCGCACACCATCGGCCGCAAGCCCAGGATCGTCGGCCTGGGCAACGCCGCATCCAGGCTGCAGGCCCGCATATTCCAGCACCTGCCGGGCAAGCCTTTCACGCTGGACAATTACCTGTCCATGCAGACGCCGAGCACTTGCGAGCGCAACGGGCTGTCGGACCTCGCCATCAGCGCAACGGACATAGACACGGTGGTGCCCCTCTATCTCGCCTGACCGGTGGGTATTCTGCCGGCGTGCAATGTCAGG
>JARRNE010000142.1:0-6105 GCA_037385305.1 Chromatiaceae bacterium
ATTCCGAGTTGCCAGGATGATTTGGCCTGGGAGCCGAGTGTAACTCTTGTGGTAACTCGACTCGTGCGCTAGGCGGAGGGGGAAGCGTTCGGACAGCAGTACAAATTCCGGGCTTCTGGAGCTTCCGGCGCCCTGAGGAATTGGAAGAAATTCAGCTGATAAGCGCACGACCGTACAGATTCCGGGTGAGGAGGGTGGCTCCGGTAGAGCATCCGAACCCGGGGCTACTAGGGGTATGGGCGTACAAATTCCGGGTCGAACCGGGTCCCCTGCGACAGGACTCACCCTTAATGCATATGTAGCATCCAGCTAGCGCTGTGGTGCAAGCCCGCGACCGGACCGCGAGCTGCCCGCCTTGGCGCTCTACCCGAGGGTCGCTTGGCGCGTGCCGGTTGCTCTCAAGCTTGGGCGCACCTGCCCGGACGTCGACTGCAAGGCGATCTTCGAGCGCTGCGAATGGCAGGCTGGCTACCTGGTCGCGCACCGCTGCGCTTCCCCCGACCAGCCGCCTCCGCTAGGCGAGATGGTGATCCTCATCGCTACCCTCGGCGGCTATCTCGATTGCATGTACGACGGCCCCCCGGCTCCAGAGATCCTGTGGATCGGTATTCGGCGGGTGCGCGAGTTCTCCATCGCGATGAAATTTCAGGAGAATGGTGAACGAAGGTATGTATAACTCGGAGTGTCGCGTTTCCCCTCGTGAAACCCGGCGGGTACGTGTTATGCCGCCGGGGACTCGGGGAATGGCGACAACCTTGTTTGTGCCGCGGCCGCCCTGCGGTCGCAGCGGGGACTCGACAAAACACCTGCCGAGCCCCACAGCGCCCACAAATGGCTGACGGGGTGTCGGATGTCCTTACAGATTCTCTCCGCCGGCTGATGACAGCGAGGACAGTACAAAATCCGGGTGACGCGGCGACATTGGGCAGCGGATACGGAGCTACGGTCGGCTTGTGGGCCACTACGGACAAATTCCGGGCGGCGAGGCTTGCGCAGCGGCCCGTATGCCGGACATGAGCCGCACGAGCGTACAGATTCCGGGTGAAGGGGGGGCTTGGGGCGAGTTCGGCCGAATGAGCGTACAGATTCCGGGTTGCCTGGGCTCCCGAGAAATTGCAAAGAAGATAGGGCGATTAGGGAAATACGGGGATATGCGTACAAATTCTGGGGAGCCTCGCAGGCTCTTTTAAGAGCGCGAGCTGGTCAGCCGATTGATGGCGTCGCCCCATGTCTCCCCCGGCCTGGCAAGGCGCTCGATGTCGGCTCTTCTGAGCTTCTTGAACGAACCCTTGTCCGCGGGATCGACCGGGGCGAGCGGCGCTGGTTGTTGCGAGGCCTTGAGGGTAAAGCGGAACTGGAAGGCAACGATGGAGCGGCCGACCTGGCGCGGTGCGTAGGTCACCGTGATGTTCGTGTGCTCGGTCACTTGCTCGACAGCGGGGCGAATTACACGGCGCTGCAGCTCGTAGGTAGACGGGTACGCGTCGGCCAACTGGAACCTGTCCCTCAGCCAGTCTACCGTTACCTCACGCTCGCCCTGGGTTTGCCACTGGACCAGCAGCTCGTAGAGCCGGATCGCATAGACCGACGTCAGTCGGACGATGGATTGGATGCGGTAGCGCGTGAACGCGCCGGCGAGCGAGCTGACGTAGGGGATTATCGCGTTGGCTAGGTAAACCCGTATGCGACCTTGGGTCGGCAAGTAGTCGAACCGCTGGACCCACCGCGTTTTCGTCTGAGCGAGCGCGGGGTTTTCGGGGTCAGGCGCATCGATCACGACCCATCTCTCGCCCAGACGTCCAGAAGCGTCTTTTAGCTGCTCGTAGGCTTGATCGCGATCAGTTTGGAAGAGGTCCGCAAATCCTCCGGCCGTGAGTTCGAATGGCGTGTCCCCGGTGATGGGGGGAGCGTTAGGGTGGGTGTTAATTTGCGTCAATATTGCCAACAGCACGCGCTGCTCGGCGAGGGTGATCCGGTAACCGGCTTCGATGAGGCGGTTGGATTTCGTCACCGTCAGCGGGCGCTGGAGCGATTCGGCTCTGGCGCGTGCGCGTTTTGGCTTCGCGCTGCGCGGTACAGCGCCAGATTGACCCTTTGATCGTCGTTTCCCGTCCAGCCCTGCGGCGGGCTCGAGCCGTTGTTCTCCCTGCTGTTTGGCCTCCTCGTCTGGCTGAGCATCGTCTGCCGGTGCCGAAACGATGGCAGGGGCCTTGAGTGGTACTCCGAGTTCCTCGAGCATGAGTTGGATGGCCTTTGGTCCTTTGCTTCTGCCTGCCACTAGAGTTCCCGCCGCTTGTTGCACCGGATAAGGATTCCGCCGTTTCAGAAGCGGCGGTCGGGTAAGACACGAAGCCAAAAAAAGGCTCAAACCGTCAGCGGGTAAGCTAGACCAGCTCACACACCAGGTCAATATTATTTGCCCAAAAATCTTGTGTAGTGCTAAAAATGGCCAAAATAAGGCGACAAGAGAACCCAATCGCGATGAGCAGCACACAAGCGTCGGTTAGGGATCTGCTGGGCCGCATCCAAGGGGTGCAACGGAAGCTTAAACGGGCAAATCTGGCCCCCGATGACAGCAAACGAGACACGCGGCTTTACTCGCTGAAGGAAGCGGCCGATCTGATCGGGCGTAGCGACCAGAATATCCGCGATGCTGAGAACGATGGCCGTCTCCCGCAGCCGGAGGTAGGGCCCAACGGCAAGCGGGTCGGTTTTACCCTGGACAAGATCAACTCCGCCCGCGATGCTCTCGGAACCCGTTTGTGCCGTGCCCCCGGGGACGAGCCGGTGATCCTCGGCGTGCAGTCGTTCAAAGGGGGCTCGGGGAAGACGACGACGGCCGTCCACCTAGTCCAGTACCTCGCCCGCATGGGCCTTCGGGTCTTGCTGGTGGACTGCGATCCTCAGGCGTCGGCCACCGCCATGTTTGGATATGTCCCGGACGAGGACATTCCCGGAGAAGAGACGTTGCTGCCGTATCTGGAGAAGGATCGCGACGACGTGGCCTATGCGGTTCGCCCGACCTATTACGCCGGCGTGAATCTGATTCCGGCGAATCTCCACCTATACCAGGCGGAGTACACCCTGGCCGCGGGAACCGCCGAGATCGGGCGGCTACGCGCGGGTCTGACCGAGATTGCGCCTTCCTACGACGTGGTGGTGATCGACCCGCCCCCATCGCTCGGGATGATCGCCCTCAACGCGCTCTACTCGGCCAACGCGATGATGATCCCAATGTCGCTGGGCCTGCTCGATTTCTATTCGACGGTCGCGTTTATCACGATGCTCCATGAGGTGATCGGGATCATCGAGTCGCGAGTCGGGGAAATAGAGGCCAAGTTCGTGAAAGTCCTGATGACCCGCTTCAGCGACGGGAAGCCGGTTCACCAGCAGCTCGCGCAGTATCTTGAGGGCAGCTTCGGACCCTACCTTCTCCAGGCCAAGATGCACGATTCGGCGGCGGTAGATAACGCATCGGTCTTGATGCGCACGGTCTACGAGTTGGAGCGCACCAACGCCAACCGAAAGACCGTGGATCGTGCACGCACCCTCTTCGATGCCGTCAACGGCGAGATTCTTCGACAGATCCGCCTGACCTGGCCGAGCCATGCGCGGGCGATGCGGCAGAGCGGCTTGATTTAACAATATCCGAGGAACTCCTCCATGGCCGATCCCAGACCGAAATCCCCGAAGGGCTTGTTTGCCGCGTTGAACGCCGAAGCCTCGCAAGAGCCGCTCGGACCGCTTACCGAACCTGTGATTTACGGAGTAATGGAGGGGCGCGAAGAGGCAATGCGCGAGACCGGCGAAGGTCGGCACTTCAACCGGGCGATCCGGCGGGTGCCGCCGGCGCGCTGCCGGATCTGGGCGGGACACAATCGTCGTTACGACCTTCTCGACGAGGGGTCGTGCGCCGATCTTGTCGAGAGCTTTCGCACGAAGGGGGGGCAGCAGTTCGCGGCCATTGTTCGGCGGGTAAAAGACGACCCGAACCACGATTGGGAGGTAATCTGCGGTGCCCGCCGGCACTGGACGGCCACTTTTCTCCAGATGGAGCTGTTGATCGAGGATCGGGTCCTATCGGACGAGGACGCTTTCGCGGTCGCCGACAAAGAAAACCGCTCCCGAAAGGACATTTCGGACTACGAACGGTCGGTCGATTATCTCAAAGCCCTGGACCTGTACTACGGCGGTAAGCAAAGCCGGATGGCCCAAGTGATCGGGATGAGCGAGTCCTATCTCTCGCGTTACCTCGATGTCGCCCGACTTGATCCTTTGATCGTTGCGGCGGTGGCCGATGTGCGGGGGATTACGATCAATCAAGTCAGGGAGTTCAAAGCAGCGATCGAGGGGAAACGGGGGCAGGCGACAGCGCCAGGACGCCGCGAAGCCCGTGAGCGCGTCCTCGATCTCGCAAGAGAGCTTAGCGAGGAGACCCCGAAGCGTCCGGCGCAGGAGGTCTTTACAGCACTCATGGCGGCAGCCCTCGAAGAGGCGACTCGTAAGCGCGGGCGTCGGCCCTCAACTCTAGCGACGATCCACGCCAAGCGCAGCGGAAGGGTTGCTGTGCGTGCGAGGCGTTCGTCGAACGGAACGCTTGTGCTGGAACTGCCTGGGAATAGTGGGGCATCGATGGAGGAGGTTAAGGAAGGGATCTCTAGGCTGGCAGAGGAGCATTACCGCAGTGCCGACAGTGCGTCGGAGGGGTAGCTGGAAGAATCTTGTCAACTGACAAGATGAATCTAAGTAAGTGTTTGGAAAGGTGTATTAGGAAGTAAGCGAAATAATTCCAAGAAGCCAGTGTACGAGCGAGCTGCGGCTTTCGAGGTCCTATTCCTCGACACCGAAACCACCGGCCTCGATCCCCGCTACCGACGAGATCCTGGAGATCATGATGCTTGCCGACACCGGCGAGGTCCTCCTCGACTCGCTGGTCCGGCCGGTGCGGCACGCCGCTTGGCCGAGGGCGCAGGGGATCAATGGCATCGCCCGGGAAAACGTAGCCGGCGCCCCGACGCCGGAGGCCCTTCGGCCGCGGATCGCCGATGCGGTCGCCGGGGGCCCGTCTGGTGGTCTATAACGCGCCGTGCAATTTTCCTTCGAGACGCACTGGCTTCGGCCCCGGAGATCCGCTGTGCCTGCGTGAGCTCGCCCGTCACAACGGGCCGACCACAATAACCGAACATGCGGTTGGTACAAGCCGGCTTTCGGTGCGGAGTATGTCTGGTTCCGCTGGCCGAGCGCGGCGCACCGAGCCCTGGCCGACTGCCGGGCAACCAGGGCGGTCTGACGGTACATCGCCGGTCTTAAGGAACGCGAGCGGATCGATCTGGCCCACGCCGAAGCGGTAGTCGAACGGGAGAAGTGTGCGGCGCTGCAATAGATTGAGCGCAACGCATGGTGGCGCGAGACAAGAGCTCAGGGCGCGGCTGCGACTGCCCGGTTCCACCGCCTGCGTCTGCGCGAGCCACAGCGCGTTCGCGCCTGCGAGACCGAGCGCTTAGTGGTGTCTTTTCACGGGCTATGCCCTGCTGTCTGGCGCGTGCTCACGCGCGACACGGTTCTGCCGCGGTTTCGTTTGCCGCGGACCATCCTCGCCCATTCGGTTGCGCTCGGGAGCCTGCGACGCCCGCCCCCCCTCTGTGTTTGTCGGGAGCCACTGATGGATGCGCCTGTCGGAAATTACGCAACAGAACCTTTATATGTTGTGTGTGCTTGCCGTTCGTCGGTATCAGCATGTGTTCTGTTTTCAGGGTCACGCCGAACCCCCAGAGCGAGGGTAGGGCGCCCCCCAGTGGGAGGCACGCCGCGCGCTTGCTAAGGTGACGGGAGAGTCGTCGCCAGGATGCCGCCCTGGCCGCGTGGGAAGGGCGTGCGTTAGTCTGAAGTTCTCCGCCGCCCGCTGGCGCCGATCGCCGATGTCGTGAAGTGGGCGGGCAGGGGCGTAGCGGAGGCGGGCCGAACACTGGTCGTGGTTGCGCCGCCGACCCCAAGCCGCGGAGGGCTCGCGCGAAGCGCGGGTGCGCCTCAGTGCGGACCCCCGTCCCGAAAGAGCTGCGCCATCCCCCCCTCGAGCGCCCCGAGCTTGCGCAGATAGCGCTTGAG
>JARRNE010000143.1:0-6102 GCA_037385305.1 Chromatiaceae bacterium
GTGAGGAAAGATTCGCAGAGATAACGCCGGGAAGGTCCGACTCCCAGCAGGGGCTGACAGCAACCTGCAAAGACCTTGGGTACGAGGGTTTACCGAGGCATGAGGAGGGTTTCGGATCGGCGCATGAGTCCGTAGGAGCGAAGAAGGCGGGGTAATGCCTGCTGACGAGGTTCTGGAAATCTCGACGCGAAGGGTAACACCCCAAGCGTGCAAAGGGGCTCTGGGCACCTGACAGCCTCATGAGTACCCGGACATGTTGAGCCGGGGAACATAAGGGGGCGACCTGGAAGCAAACTGCGGTGCAGAGGGGTGTATGTGGGTCAGCACTTAAGCCTCATGCATGGCAGGAAGGCGACCGAAGGTTATGTCAGGGTCAGAACCGGATCCGGGAAATCCGGCCGTCCGGGATCGTAGGGGTCTTACGTTGCGCGCCCACAGACATGAATTTGGGCATTCCCGCTGCCTGTTCCGTGACGAAGTAAAAACGACCAATCAGGACCGAGACGATGGTAGGATCCCCGGGACTATCGACGAGAGAGAGTCGCTGTCTTTGTTGGTCTGGGGATGACGACAATGTTCTCCAGGTAATTGGATGTCACGCCGACTAGAGCAGGATCGCTCAGCCCCCCGTTGGAGAGTGATGCGCGGTGCCGCGCCGATACGGCGGCATTGGCGATGGTCCCGTGAGATGGGAGAGAGGATAGCGCCCACGGAATCGTGGGCGCCCAAACCCCGCGCACCGACCGAGTTTGGCGACGAGGTACCGGTGCGCAAGGAGGATTAGAGTGTGCCACGATCCGCAGACAGTTGCACGACGCCATTTTGTCGTGACGCCTTACGAACCCGACGGCGATCAGTTGCTCCCGCAGCTTCCGGACACCTGTCCTGTCGAGGCCCGGGACGGCCAAGCCTGCCGCTTGTTTCAGGACCACTTTCGCGCGCGTAAGACCGGCCCGGCGTTTGCCCTGTGTGTGATGCGTTGCCGTACCCACGCGATCGGATTCACTCTCTACCCGCCCGGTTACACGCCCTGGGCTCGCAAGCCATGGGTATGCGAGGGGGTCGTCGCAAAGGTCGAAGACGACTTTGAGGACAACGCCGAGTGGTTTCGCAACACCTACTTCGACGCGGCCTTGGATGCGGCGGCGGGTGTTCTCTGGCCACGGGAGAAGGCCATCGATGCCGACTTCGCCACACCGAGCGATCTCACCCAGGAATGCCACCTGTCGCGCGCGATCCGGTTGCTGGGGATTGATCAGGAGCCCGCCTTGCGCGAGGTCTTCGCGCAACTGCTCCGCCTCCCCGGTCAAACCCTGCACGACGCTGCACAGATCATTGGGCAGCCGTCCAATCTCGCAGACCTGGGTCGTGCCGTCTGCACGGTGCTCGAGGCGATCCCATTGACGCTCACCGGGGTATTCGAGCATCTCGCCATCTGTGGTAGCGCCGTTGGCCTGTGGCCACCGCTCCATGTTTGGCGTCCAGCGCTGCGCCGGCTACTGCCCAGGCCGTTCCCTGCTGGGAGAACGCCGGCCGCGGTGATCACGGCTTGAGGGCTGGGATCGTCCACAGTTGATTTCTTTTTCGGCCGGCACAGGCTCCCTAGAGTGTCATCTCCCACAACAACAGGAGATGACCCGATGGGAAACGACCCATCTAAACCCGCTCGACGGCCCGACCCGGAGTCACTGTTTCGCTACAGCCTCGTCTCCCTGATACTCAACCACGAGCATCAGGGGCTGGTGCGCCCCGAGGCCATCGCCGAGGTGGCCGCGCAGCGGCATATCGACCTGGAGGGGAAAGAGCGCACGGTCAGTGAGCGCACCCTCTACCGTTTGCTGTCGAGCTTCGCGCAGGGTGGCCCGGACGCCTTAATACCAGCAACGCGCAAAGGCGGGCCGGTGGTCCTGCGCGGAGAATTGCTCGATTTCTTCCGCGACCAGAAGCACGCCGATCCCCGCACCTCGGTCCCGGAACTGATCCGGCGCGCCAAGGCCACCGGACGCCTTGCCGCCGACGAGACGATCGACCGTACCACCGTGTGGCGCGCACTCAAGCGCCTGGGGGTGCCCACCAAGCGCTTGAAGTCCCCCAAGGTCCGTGACTGCCGGCGCTTCGCTTACCCCCATCGGCTCGACATGGTGCTGTGCGACGGCAAGTACTTCCGCGCCGGGAGCAAACGGCGCAAACGTGTTGCCCTGTTCTTCCTCGACGACGCCACCCGCTTTGGGCTGGAGGTGGTGGTGGGGACCTCGGAGAACGCCGCGCTGTTTCTGCGCGGCCTGTACCTGTGCATCCTGCACTACGGTCTGATGATCCGTCTGTTCGTTGACAACGGCTCGGGCTTTATCGCCTTGGACACCATCGCGGTCGCGCGCAACCTGCTCGTTCACCTGATTCACGGCAGCGCGGGTTATCCGGAGGGACACGGCAAGATCGAACGCTTCAATCGCACCGTCGCGGAACAGGTGCTGCGCCTGCTGGCGGGAAATCCCGAGGTCGCTCCGGATACCCAAGCCCTGGAGCTGCGCCTGCGCCATTTTCTGCACGAGCGCTACAACCACACGCCTCACGAGGCCCTGGATGGGGCGACCCCGTGGCAGCGTTTCCACCAGGATCCGCGGGCCCTGCGCTTTCACGAGCACACCGCGCAGCTGCGCCAAGCCTTCGTCCTGCACGAGCGCCGCCGGGTCTCGCGCGATCACATCGTCCAGGTCGATGGGATCGCCTATGAGACGCCACTCGGGCTCAGCGGTCAGACAGTGGAGCTCTACCGCCATCTGCTCGAGGGCACCGTGTCACTGTTGCACGACGGCCGTCTGCTCCAGTTGGCCGCCGTCGATGTCCACGCCAACGCCGGCGAGCGCCGTGCCGCTGGGCGCGAGGAGCCACCCACCGCCGCGCCGCCGCCCAGCGCTGCCCAAATCGCCTTCGCGCAGGATTATCGCCCTGTGGTCGATGCCGAGGGCGGTTTCTCTGCCGACGCCCAATCCAAGACCGAGAAGAAATCCTCATGAACCAGAGCGATATGCTGAGCCGTTTCGGCTTCCACTCGCTTCCCTTTACCCGCGAGATCCCGGTCGCGGACCGGTTTGTCCACGAGCTCTACGAGCGGCCCCGGGAGTATCTGCGCCGGGCCGTGGACAAACGCATGTCGGGCGCCTTGATCGCCCCGGCCGGTACCGGCAAGACCACGCTGCTGCGCGCCCTGATGGACGCCCTTCCCGAATCCCGTTACCGGGTGCGCTACGTGAAGGTGACCGATCTGGCCAAGCGCGACCTGTGCCGCGAGATCGCCACCGCGGTCGGGGTGGCGCCGGCAGGCACCTATCCCACCTTGGTGCGCCGCCTCCAGGAGCGTTTCGCCAATGACCTGGAGGTCGAGGCGGTGCGCCCCGTGTTGTTCCTCGACGAGGGTCATAGCATGCGCCCGGAGGTCTTGAGCCTGCTACGTATCCTCACCAATTTCGACATGGACTCCCGGTTGGTGCTGAGCTTTGTGCTCGCCGGGCAACCGCCCCTGGGCCGTCTGCTGGGCGACGAACGCCTCAAAGATGTGACCCACCGCCTGGCCCATTGCGCCACCCTGCGACCGCTCTCGCGCCAGGAGACCAGTGACTACATCGTGCATCGCTGCCGCATCGCCGGGAGCACGAGTGTCCCCTTCGATGGCGGTGCCATGCCGGCGCTCTACGAGATCGGCCGCGGCAATCTGCGCGCCACCGATCATTTGGCACTGCAGGCCTTGGAGCTGGCGCATGACGCCAGCTGTGATGTGGTGGATGCGCAGCATGTCACCGCGGCGCGGCGACTGCTATGGCCGTGAACCTCGAGAGCCTGCCGGTGCAACGGGCCGCCGAGCTCGCTGTCCAGTCTCCAGAACAGACTTGGCTGATCCAGGATCTCTGGGGACAGAACGCCGTGGGGATCATCGGCGGTGCGCCCAAATGCTGCAAGTCCTGGCTGGGTCTGGATATGGCGCTGAGCGTGGCCTCGGCCACACCCTGTCTGGGGCGCTTTGCGGTCCAGGCCCAAGGCCCGGCCCTGGTGTTTCTGGCCGAAGATTCCCTACCGGCGGTGCGCGCGCGCCTCGCGGGCCTGTGTCGGCATCGCAATCTGGATCTCCGCGGGCTGGAGCTGTATGTCATCACCGCCCCGTCCCTGCGGCTGGATCAGGGGCCGGATCAGCAGCTCCTCGCGGCGATGCTGGTCAGACTCAACCCCCGCATCCTGCTCCTCGATCCGCTGGTGCGCTTGCATCGGCTCGACGAGAACAGCGCCGCGGAGATCTCCCAGCTGCTCGGCTTCCTGCGCGCGTTGCAGCGCGCCCACAATACCGCCATCGTGCTGGTCCACCACGCCAGCAAAAAGCACCGCGCCCAGCCGGGGCAGGCCCTGCGTGGCAGCTCGGATCTGCACGCCTTCGGCGATTCCAACGCCTATCTGGCGCGCCAGCAGGAGCGCTTGATCCTGACCTGTGAACACCGTGCCGCCCGCGCGCCGGAGCCGATCACGCTGGAACTGGTGTGCACACCCGAGGGCCAGCAGGCCCACCTCGAGGTGCGCGCCGAGCACGCGCCCGATCCCGCGGCCTCGCTGTCCGAGCGGGCATTGCTGGTGCTGCAAAGTGCCTCCAAGCCGATCTCGCGCAAGGCACTCAGGGAGACGTTGAGGGTCAACAATCAGCGCCTTGGCGAGGCGCTTGAGTCCCTCCAGCGTCAGGGGTCCGCCGTGCATACCAAGAGCGGTTGGATGACCGGGCGCGCCACAGCGGCCGTGCCCCCTGCGGCCGAGAGCTCCCGTCAGCCGCACCAAAGCCCGCCCGCCCAAGAGCCGGCCCAATGCTCCCTTCCTCTCTAGCCTTTTCCCACCTCAAGCGTCTGGTCTCCATCGAGCGGGTGCTGAGCGCCAGGGGGGTGATCGCTTCCCTGACGCGGCGCGGCCAGCGCCTGATCGGCCCTTGTCCCGTCCACCACGGCGATCACCCGCAGGCCTTCGTCGTCGATCTGAAAAAGGATCTTTGGTATTGCTTCACCCGTTGCCGCGGTGGCGGCGACGTGGTCGAGCTGGTGCAGCGCATGGACCACTGTCCCTATCCTGAGGTCGCCCGCTATCTGGCCTCCTTGGCCCAGCTCCGGCCAATGCCCCCAAGGACCGAGGCGACTCGTCCTGACAGGACCTATCAACCCTATACCCGAGAACTGCGGCTCGATCCCTACGCACCCCTGCTCGCGGAAAAGGGAATCCGGGCCCAAACGGCCCGCCACTTCGAGGCCGGGGGCTACCAGGGCCCCGGGTTCCTCGCCGGGTGCGTCGCCATCCGCCTCCATGATCCCGACGGCCGTCCGATCGGCTACGCCGGCCGCCGGCTTGATCCCGCACAGGCCAGACAATACGGAAAGTGGAAGTTTCCTCCAGGCTTGCCGAAACGCGAAATCCTCTACGGTTTCCACCGCATCAGGTCGCGCTTGCGTCAGGGGCTGGCGGTGGTGGAGTGTCCCTGGAGCGTCATGCGCCTGGCCCAACTCGGCATCCCGGCCGTGGCATTGCTCGGGATTCAGCTCTCCGGCACCCAGCTAGAGCTGCTGCGCCGAACCTCTCCGATTGTGCTGATGCTCGACGGCGATCAGGCCGGTCGAGCCGCCAGCCGCCAGATCGCCGATATCCTCAACACGCATACCCGTACTCAGGTGCATCGCATCGACCTACCTCAAGGCCTTGACCCGGACGATCTCGACGACTGGGAACTCTCGCGCCAGCTTTCGCCTCTCCTGTCCTGATACGCATCCCTTACCTGCCAGTTCCCCTGTTCGCTTCGGATGCCAATACGCCAGCTCAGGGACAGAGAAAACCCATCGATCTGGCTCTGAAGCCATCCTCTTTTCTCTTTGATTGGCCCTTATTCCAAAATCCCGGTGGGTTCCGTTCCCGTTTGCTGTAGGGGCGCGCTCAGAACGGAACAGGGTAGTGAAACTTGACCCGGGGTTTTCATGCCAGGGATCTTGCAACGAATTGTGTCTGTGGGCGCGCAACGTAACACCTAGACAGACTCTCAGCACACAGCAACAAAGACGCGTTCTGGCGCAAGCTGGCAACGCCGAC
>JARRNE010000144.1:0-6067 GCA_037385305.1 Chromatiaceae bacterium
GCCAAGTCTTTGAATCCGTGCCAGGCGCTCACGCTTCAGATGCCCCTTCCCGTCGCAGAGCCCTCGGTCGTCAAGAGCCGCCCGGGTCTTGGACCGTTAGCGCCAGAGAGGGTACCCCGATCGGCGACTTTCCGACAATACAGACGGGTGATTGGCGGGGTGATGGAAAGTCTGGAGGGTGCGGCGCAGCGAGAGCACGATCCGGTCCGGCCGGGCCCGCGTTGGACACCATGCTGGGGATGCGCGTCCTCGCTGGTCCGTCTCCTGCGCCGGATGCTGTCCCCGCAGGGACTCGCCAGCGGGGCCCATGCCTGGGGCCGGAGCATTGGCAGGCGGAGGGTAAGGCCGAAATGCGGTACCGGGGCGGCTCGTCGCGAGGGAAGGGTTAGCTTGCCTGCTTCAGAACAGATAGCCATCGGTGGCCAATGGCATCCGGCTCGTCGCCGCGATGTGCGGGGTGGTTTTAGGGTCGATTCCGGACCTTTCCGCAAACTGTCGGACGGTGCCGCGTCGTGGGTGGGATAGGCGGTGGCGCCTCGACTGTCCGTGGAATCTTCCTTATACTTTGGTGCCCTGCACAAAGGAATCACTGACCGGTCCGGCTGTTCTGCGCGGGCTGCATTGCGCGCTCGGCGAGCTTCCGATTAGTCAGCGCCTCCCAGGAGGTCGCGCAGGGGCTGGACCCTGCGTTTCGTTTTCGCTTCCACCCCTAGCTGCGGCGCCTGAGCGCCCTTTTTCGAGACGAGCGGAGCATGAGCAAGAATCGCCCCGTCTTCCTGGATTTGTGGCGGATCCGGCTTCCCATCACGGGTTGGGCATCCATCCTGCACCGCATCAGCGGGGTCGTGCTGGTCCTGACCACTCCGTATGGGGTCTATCTGTTTGGTCTCTCCCTGTCGGGTCCCGCCGGCTTCGCAGATGCGGCGTCACATCTGAGCTCGGGCCTTGTCCGTGTCCTGCTGCTGATGCTCGCCTGGTCCTTCCTGCATCACCTCTTCGCGGGTATCCGCTTCCTGATGCTGGATCTGGGGCTCGGCATCGATCGGACAGGCGCGCGGAAGAGTGCCTGGGTCGCCGTGTCGGCGGCTGTGGCGGTAGCCCTCATCGGGTGGGGGATCCGGCTGTGAGCCGGCGCGCCTCCGGACTCAAGGCCTGGGCCGTCCAGCGGGCCACGGCGGTCTACCTCGCGGGATTCAGCCTCTACCTGGTGCTCCATCTCTTCCTGGCGCCGCCGGTGGACTACCTGGCCTGGCGAGATTGGGTCGCCGGCCCCGCGGTGAGCGTCGCATTTCTGCTGTTCGTCCCGGCCCTGCTGGCCCATGCCTGGGTGGGTATCCGCGACGTCTTGATTGACTATGTCAAGCCGATCGGCGTGCGGGTGTCTTTGCTTGCGCTATTGGCTTTCGCCCTGGTGGCCAGCGGGCTGTGGGCCCTGCAGGCGCTCTTTCTCCTGAGGATGGGGTAGTCGCCGCGATGAATGTGCCCAAGCGACGTTTCGACAGCCTCATCGTCGGGGCCGGGGGCGCGGGCCTGAATGCGGCTCTCCGGCTCTCCAGCGCCGATGCGCGGGTGGCAGTGGTGTCCAAGGTCTTTCCCACCCGTTCCCACACGGTGGCGGCGCAGGGAGGGGTGAACGCGGCCCTGGCGAATGTGGTGCCGGACGACTGGCACTGGCACATGTTCGACACGGTAAAGGGCTCGGACTACCTGGGGGACCAGGACGCCATCGAGTACATGTGCCGCGAGGCCATCCCGACCGTCTACGAGCTGGAGCACGCGGGCGTGCCTTTCTCCCGGCTCGACACCGGCCGCATCTATCAGCGGGCCTTCGGGGGCCAGAGCCAGAACTTCGGCGGTCCCCAGGCGGCGCGTACCTGCGCGGCCGCGGATCGCACGGGCCACGCCATCCTGCATACCCTCTACCAGCAGAACCTGCAGGCGCGCACCCATTTCTTCGACGAGTTCTTCGCGGTCGATCTGCTGCGGGACGAGGAGGGCTGCATCCTCGGAGCCCTGGTCCTGGAGATCGAGACGGGCGAGCCCCTGATCATCGAGGCCAAGACCACCCTGCTGGCCACCGGCGGCTACGGACAGGTCTTTCGCACCAGCACCAACGCCTACATCAACACGGGCGACGGCACGGCGATGGCCCTGCGCGTGGGTGTGCCCCTGCAGGACATGGAGTTCTATCAGTTCCACCCCACAGGCGTCGCCGGCAAGGGGATGCTGATCACGGAGGGGGCGCGGGGCGAAGGGGGCTACCTGATCAACGTCCGCGGCGAGCGGTTCATGGAGCGTTATGCCCCCCATGCCAAGGACCTGGCGAGCCGGGACGTGGTGAGCCGCTCCATCGCCACCGAGATCCGCGAAGGCCGCGGCTGCGGGGACGCGGGCGACCACGTCCTGCTCAAGCTCGATCATCTGGGCGCCGACGTGGTCCACCGGCGCCTGCCCGGCATCAGCGATATCTGCAAGATCTTCCTCGGCATCGATCCGGCACGGGAGCCCATTCCCGTGTTTCCCACCGCCCACTACGCCATGGGCGGCATCCCAACGGACCGCTTCGCCCGGGTGGTGGCCCCGGCGCGCCACGGTCCGGAGGAGGTGGTGCCCGGCCTCTATGCGGCGGGGGAGTGCGCCTGCGTCTCGGTGCACGGGGCAAACCGGCTCGGGGGGAACTCCCTGCTCGACATCCTGGTATTCGGACGGGCCGCAGGCACGGACATCATCCGTTGCCTGAAGGAGAACCCGAACCATCGCCCCCTCCCGGACGCGGCCGTGGCGCCGGCGCTGGCACGCTTGGCGCGCTGGGATCGCGAGGGAAAGGGCGAGAGCGTCCAGGCGGCCAAGGCGGCGCTTCGCAAGCTCATGGAGGACCACTGCGGCGTCTTCCGCACCGAGGAGTACATGCTGGAGGGGGTGGAGAAGCTCAAGGCCCTGCGTGAGCGCATGGACGGCGTGCGCCTCCAGGACCACTCCAAGACCTTCAACACCGCGCGCATCGAGGCCCTGGAGCTGGACAACCTGATGGACGTCGGCATGGCGACCCTGATGGCGGCGCTGCACCGCAAGGAGAGCAGGGGTGCTCACTCCCGGGTGGACCATCCGAAGCGGGACGACATCAACTGGATGAAGCACAGCCTCTACTTCCGAGAGGGCGACCGCATGGACTTCAAGCCCGTGCGGACCAAGCCCCTGACGGTGGAGAGCTTCCCGCCGAAGGAGCGGGTGTATTGAGGGAGCTGACAGCCGCCAGCCCCCAGCCGCCAGCTCCCGGCAGAAGGCAGAAGCACGGTACGCGATGCGTACCCTACGGCTACGGCTCTCAGCCGCCAGCTTCCGGGAGGGGGGCTTGTCGGGTGCGCACCACGCACCACGGGCCCGCGGAGGGCTCCGAGACCCAAGACGATGGTAAACGGTACGCAATGCGAACCCGACGACTGCCGGTCTCCTCGCTGAGGGCTGGCGGCCGGAAGCTGGAGGCTCTGTAAATGAAACTTCGCGTTTACCGTTACAACCCGGACACGGACGCCCGCCCCCGCATGCAGGCGTTCGAGGTCGAGGCCGCGCCCGGCATGATGCTCCGGGAGGCCCTGCTGGAAATCAAGAAGCAGGACGAGAGCTTCGCTTTCCGCCACTCCTGCGGGGAGGGGGTCTGCGGATCGGACGGGATGAATGTCAACGGGCGTAACCGGCTCGCCTGCGTTACGCCGGTTGCGGAGCTCAGGGAGCCCATCGAGGTCCGTCCCTTCCCCGGCCGGCCGGTGATCCGTGACCTGGTGGTGGACATGAGCCGGTTCTACGCCCAGTACCGGAGCGTCAGGCCCTACCTTGTGCGCAAGGACCCCCTGCCTGAGGCTGAGATTCCCCAGTCGCCCGCGGACCGGGAAAAGCTCGATGGACTTTACGAGTGCATCCTGTGCGGCTGCTGCTCCATGGCCTGCCCGTCCTTCTGGTGGAACCCGGAGCGCTTCTACGGGCCGGCGGCCCTGCTCCAGGCCTGGCGTTTCCTGGCCGACACCCGGGATCAGGCGACCGATGAGCGCCTCGACGACCTCGAAGGGCCCTACAAGCTCTTTCGCTGCCACACGATCATGAATTGCGTGGATGTCTGCCCGAAGGGTCTCAACCCGACCCGGGCGATCAACAAGATCAAGGACCTGATGCTCGAGAAGTCGGTGTGACCGGAGCGGCCTCGGACCCGCAGCTTCGGCGTCTGCGCTGGCAGTGCCGCCGGGGCATGCTGGAGCTGGATCTCCTGCTCACGGGCTTCCTGGAAATCGGATATCAGGACCTGGACGAGCAGGAGAAGCGGGCCTTTACCCGGCTCCTGGACTATCAGGATCAAATCCTCCACGACTGGCTGATGGGCCAAGCGGTAGCGGCAGACCGCGAGCTGCGGGAGCTTGTGCCCCGCATCCGCGACGCCGCCCGCCGGTGAATGGCGTGGACTCGGCTGTTATCCCAGAAACAGCAATTCGTCCGCAAATGAATGCAAGATACGCAAATATTACAACTGGTTGCCTGTCATCCACCATTCAGTTGCCGGGGTGACAACAAAGCTGCCCCCCGGCCGACAAGCCGTTGGTTTCATTCGCGTCCATTGGCGTTCATTTGCGGATACTAATCTCTCTAGGAATATGGGTTCTATGGGGCGAGCGGGACGGAAGACATGACGGCACATCCCCTGCGCCTTCCGCTCCTGCTGCGGCCAGGGTTCTCCCGCCGCCTGGCGGGCTTCATCGGTGGCACCCATGGGGCGGGACTTGCCGTCCTCATGCTATTGCCCATCCCCTGGTATTGGCGAGGCGCCGGTGCACTATTCGTCATCGGGAGCTTCCTGTATCAGGCCTCGGTCCATCTCCTCCATCGGGGTCGAGGGGCCGTCCGCGCGGCGTCCTGGGGGGCCGACGGTACCTGGACCCTGTCTCTCGCGTCGAGGGGCGAGCTGGAAGCGACGCTGGCGCCGTCCACCTTTGTCGGCAACTCCCTCATGGTCCTGAACTTCCGCTGCGGTCGCTGGCGCCGTTACGCCCTGGTCCTGCTGCCCGACAATCTCGACGCGACCCTCCTGCGGCGGTTGCGGGTGCGCCTGAGACTCGTCGGCGGCAGCGACGCCTCGCCGGCTCGCGGTCGGGCTTGATTCCGTTACACTCGCGCGTCGGTAACGGCCATGGCGTCAGCGCCACCCCGGGGAATGTAAGTCGCTGCCGCCATGACCGTTTCCCTCGCCCCCACCCTCTCCCGGGGGGCGACGGGGATTTGGAGCGCGCTGTGCGCGAGTCTCACGGTAAGAAGGGGGCGGCGGAGACGAGCCATGAAGGTCTTGGTGACGGGCGGGGCTGGCTATATCGGAAGCCACACCTGCGTGGAGCTGCTGGATGCAGGCGTGGAAGTGGTCGTGGTGGACAATCTCGGCAACAGCAAGGAGGAGTCCCTCCTCCGCGTTCAGGAGATCACGGGTCGGGAGCTCGGGTTCGCGAAGGCGGACCTCCGTGACCGGGTGGCACTGGACACCCTGTTTCGGGCGCATCGTTTCGATGCTGTGGTCCATTTCGCCGGGCTCAAGGCGGTGGGCGAGTCGACCCAGATCCCCCTCGACTACTACGAGAACAACATCGGCGGCACCATCACCCTCTGCAAGGTGATGGCTGCGGCGGGCGTAAAGGCCATCGTCTTCAGCTCGTCGGCCACTGTATACGGGGACCCGGCCTCGGTGCCGATCCGGGAGGATTTCCCGACCTCGGCGACCAATCCCTACGGCCGCTCGAAGCTCTTCATCGAGGAAATCCTCCGGGATCTGTCCGTCTCGGATTCGCAGTGGAAGGTAACGCTCCTGCGCTATTTCAATCCGGTGGGTGCCCATGCGAGCGGGCGCATCGGAGAGGACCCGAACGGAATCCCCAACAACCTGATGCCCTTCGTCTCCCAGGTGGCGGTGGGAAAGCTGCCCCGGCTGCGGGTTTTCGGCGGCGACTATGACACCCCCGACGGCACCGGGGTTCGGGACTACATCCACGTGGTGGACCTGGCGCGGGGGCACCTCAAGGCCCTGGAGGGGCTGCCC
>JARRNE010000145.1:0-6870 GCA_037385305.1 Chromatiaceae bacterium
AAGACATCACCCTCTGCCTCGATGCGATGAACGTCGTGCGCCCGATCCAGGATCCCTCGGCGCGTCAGATCGCCCTCAGGGCCCTGTACAACGCGCGCGGCCGGCAGGCTGTCCTGTTGCCGCTCTCGTTTAGCCCCAGCGAGCTGCCCGCGCGCGAGGACTTCCTCACCGCGGCACAGCGCATCCTTCCCGGGAGGACGATCTGAGTCTTGCCTTCGATGAGATACACCACTACGGCGCAGACTCGCTGCAGGTGATGCGCCCGCTACGCGCGGCGCTGCTCGGCCTGGAGAAGTACGTAACCGAAGGCAGTCGGCAGGAGCTGGTTCAGCGGTATCGCAGCGGCTGCACCGCACGGTGCGGCATTCGGTCGACGACGCGCAAGAGCAACACACGGCGCTTCACCCAGCAGCCGACCGCCCGCACCTGCCCTGAGTGCCTGAGCGAGGGACAAGGCTGCCCCCCTACACGCGCGACTGAACGCCTCCGCGGATGCGATCGATCGCCGGTCCTTGCGGCTGGGGTGGCGGCCTGAGCGACTGCACGGATGGCCTCTCACGCCAGTCGCGCATAGCATGCCCGCCTATTTGGTCTCTCGCGCTCGAAGCCGATCGTCTCGCTCGATGTGAATCGAGCGCCACGGTCATCGGCACCACGTCCCAGATATCGTCACAATAGTCCCGGATGGAGCGATCCGAAGAGAACTTCGTGTTCCCAGTGCCGGAGGCCTCCTTGCCCGCCGTGGAGATCTGCTCGGAGAGATCGGCGGCCGCGTACATGAGCTGCGCGTTCTGGACGTTGAAGTTCGGCACGAAGGCGACCTTCAAGCGCTGGTTCACGTCCGGGTCGTCGTTCACCGTCTCGGCCACCGCGTTGATCAGCTTGATGATGCGCTTGGCCATGAAGTAGCCAGGCGCCGCCTTGCCGAAATGCGGGGTCCTCGGCCAAGGGCTCGAGCTCGCGCAGGGTCTGCAGATCCGTAAGCCAGCGCTCGCCGAGCGTGCGATTGAGAAGTCCGCGAAGTGCTGGATTGGCGAGCGCCACGAAACGGCGGGGCGTGACGCCGTTGGTCTTATTGCTGAAGCGCTCTGGCCAGAGCTCATAGAAATCCTCGAGCACGCCCGCCTTGAGCAGCTCCGTATGCAGCGCGGGGACACCGTTGACGGCGTGACTGCCGACCGTGGCGAGATGGGCCATGCGCACACGCTTCCCGCCCTCCTCCCCGATCAGCGGCAGCCGCGCCACCCGTGCCTCATCTCCCGGGAAACGGGCGCGCACCTCGTCGAGGAAACGACGGTTGATCTCGTAGATGATCTCCAGGTGCCGGGGCAGCACCTCGCGGAACATGGGCAGCGGCCAGGTCTCCAGCGCCTCGGGGAGGAGCGGGTGTAGCCGAAGGTGGCGACCATGTTGGCTCAAGCCCTGTCCCAGTCGAGCCGCCGCTCGTCCGCCAGAAGGTGCATCAGCTCGGCCACGGCGATGGACGGGTGGGTGTCGTTGAGCTGCACGGCATAGCGTTGCGGGAGCTCTTCCACCGGGCGCCGGCAAGATCGAGGAAGTGGAGCATGTCCTGCAGCGAGCGGGAGACGAAGAAATGCTGCTGCCCGAGCCGCAGCCGCTTGCCGATCTCCGGCTCGTCATTGGGGTAGAGCACCTTGGTCACGGTCTCGGAGCCGACCTTCGCCGCGACCGCCTGGTAATAGTCGCCGACATTGAAGGCCTGGAAATCGAAGGACTCGACGGCCTCGGCACTCCAGAGCCGAAGGGTGTTGCAGGTGTTTGCCTGGTAACCCTAAATCGGGGTGTCGTGGGCGGTGCCCTTCACCACCCGGTAGGGCGCCCGGCGCACCCACTGGCGGCCGGTTTCATCCCCTATGTGAAGCTTCACATAGCGACCCATTGCTGCCGCTCAGCCCGTGGCGTTGAGCGGCAGGTTTGTGCCATATCACCGTCACTCGGCCCGGCTGCCTTCGTTGGGCGGAATCGGCCGATGGACACCGACGCCGCGCAGGCGAGCGCCCGCTCCGGTCCACAAGGATCCACCCAGAGATAACCTTGGCGGCGGCCCCTCTTCTGGGGTAAGCGTGCCTTCGATGCGAACGCAGTTGGTGTAGATCCAGGTCTGTGGCGCCTCTCGCACAACGCGGCACACGGAGTCACGATAATTGTTGCCAGGGGCCCAACGACGCGCGCCGGCGCTGTCGGCGGCTATGTTCAGCTTCAGTGGTTAAGTCGCTGAAGGAAGAGGGTTGCATGGCCTACCTTCGAACTTACGCGGGGGACAGGTTGCTGGAGCAGCGGGAGCTGTCCTCCGAGAGAACCACCATCGGTCGAGCGACCGACAACGACATCGTGTTGCTGAGCAATGGCGTGTCTAAGCATCACGCGACGATCGAGAAAACCGGCCAGTCCTTTGTCCTCGTCGACAACGACAGCGCCAACGGTGTCTACGTCAACGGTGCCCGCATACAGCGCCATACACTGAAATTCTGGGACGAGATACAGATCTTCGACTGGGTTGCCAGGTTCATGGCGTCCAAGGCGCTGCCGGGCGATGAAACAGGCATGGCAGATCAGCCGGGCGGACGGTCTCACCACGAGGCGACGATGGAGGTCGATATCTCTAGCCTCGGGGATCTCGCCAAGCTGCGAAAAAAGGCCAAAGTCGCCTCTCTCGCGTTGATCGACACCGGAAGGGAAGTGCGCCGATACGCGCTCGATAAGGTCAATTTCACCATCGGCAAGGGACGGGAGTGCGATGTTCGTATCTCGGGCTGGCTGGCGCCCAGGCTGGCTGCCACCGTTCAGCGCCGCGCCGACAATTTCTTCCTCATTCCAAGCCGTCGCGGAAAGGTGTGGGTCGACGGCGTCGCCGCCTCGGCGCCGGTAAAGCTGCCCGATGACAGCGATCTGGAGGTGCGCGGCGTTGCCCTGAGGTTCTATTTCCGCCCTGCGGACGATACCTGAGCACTTGGAATGGACATTCCGGGTTTCAAGGTCGAGCGGTTCATCGCCGAAGGCGGGATGGCGTCCGTCTATCTCGCCATTCAAGAGTCCCTGCAACGACCGGTCGCCTTGAAGGTCCTGAAGAAGTTCGATAGCCCTGAGCACGCCAAGCGCTTTCTGTACGAGGCGCGCATTGTTGCGTCCCTCGATCACCGCAACATCACCACCATCCATGACATCGGCGTCGTTGGTGACCGCCACTACATCGCCATGGAGTACCTGGAAGGCGGCTCCCTGGCGGACCGAATCGCCAAGGGCATGCGGTTGCCCGACATCCTCGACTTGGTGGAAAGCATCGGTGGGTGCCTCGATTTCGTGCACCGCAGGGGGATCGTCCATCGCGACATGAAGCCGGGCAACGTCCTCTTTCACGCGGATGGCACGCCGAAGCTGACGGATTTCGGCATCGCGAAGCAGCTCGACAACGACCCGGACCTGACCATGGACGGGACCTCTGTCGGCAGTCCCTCCTACCTCAGTCCAGAGCAGGCCGGAGGCGGACCGCTGGACGGGCGGTCGGACATCTATGCCCTGGGCGTTGTCTTTTTTGAGATGTTGACCGGGCGCAAGCCCTACGCGGAAGGCTCGGCCATCGAGACCATCCTCGCCCATCTCACGCACCCGATACCCATTCTTCCGGAGGCGCTTTCAGCATATCAGGGGCTGCTGGAGCGTATGTTGGCCAAGGACCCGAATGACCGCATCGCCTCTGCTGGGGAGTTTGTGGGGCGGGTCCGGGAGTTGCGCACATCGGCCCCACGACCTCCCAGCGGCGCGGCTGCGATCCTTGCGGGCGGTTGGCAGGCTGACCGGCTGGAGCGCTTGGCGGCAGGCGGCATCCAGCGCTTGCGGGCCTCCGGCCTCGCAGTGAAGGCAGCACTGGCGTTGTCCGCACTCTCTGTCGCCGCTGGCGCGATTGTGCTGTCGGGCCAGCATGGGGTACACCAGGATGGGCACGTCAAAGGCACGGTCGAGCCTGTTCCCACACAAACCAGCGGGACGTCAGAAGCGGCCTCCGCCCCCGCGGAGACCACTGCCGCCCGCCCTGCGCAGGGACAGTCGCCGGCGCCAGCAACCGCCCAGGTCGCGGCGAATCCGCAGCCGCCGGATTCCCCCGCGGGCCCGGTCGAGCCGCGGGGCGAGGGCGTCCTGGCCACGGAGGAATCATCGATACAGCCCAGCGCCCCACACTCGACCCCGGACTCCGGGAACGCATCGGCGCGAGCCATGGACCGACCGCCGCGGGCGGCGGGTGGCGTCGAGCCCGTTTCTGCAACGAGCAGCCAGCCGTTGGAAGCGGCACACGGGCCTGGCGGCGAGATCGAGGAGGAGGCTGTTGAACGCTGGCTGCTGGCTGCGGATCGGGCATTGCAGAAATACCGGCTGACGACACCACCGCAGGACAATGCCTATGACTATTACCAGCGGGTCATCAAGCTCGATCCCCACCAAGAAGAGGCCGCGGCCGGAATCCATAAGATCGCGCATCGCTATGCCGTGTTGGCACGCACTGAGCTGAACAGGGGCAATTACCCACTGGCGCGCCGCTACGTGCGGCGTGGAATCGCGGTGCGATCCGATGATGCCGAACTGTTGGCGCTGCGCGCCCAGATCAATGCAAGGAGCCGGGCGAGAACGGCGCGACAGGAGCGCAGAGGGGAAGAGCGGAGGCGAAACCATGAAAGTAGAACTTTCACAGAGAAATTCGAGCGTGACTTCAACGCCCTGAAGGACGGTGTGAAGAAGGCATGGCACAGTATGTTCTAGCAGACCGGCGTGGGCCCGAAGGCCTGCCAGGAGTGGGGTTGCGTGGCGTGGCGCTTTGACCTGGCCAGCGACATTGGTGGTCGTGCCGAGCAGCAGGATCGGGTCGAGGTGCTGGCGGCCCCCGACCCGTCGGGCGGCTACCTAGTGGTTCTGGCCGATGGCATGGGCGGTCTGCAGCATGGGGCGGCGGCGGCGCAAGCCGTCATCGACACCGCCCAGCGTGAGCTTTCACGCACACGGGTTAGCGATCCGAAACGGTTTCTGATCGATCTGTGCCGAACGGCGAACGAGGCGATCGAGGCAATCGGTCGGCAGTTGGGAACCACCCCGGGCAGCACCTGTGCCCTCCTGTATGTGAAAGACGCAGAGGCGTATTGGGTGCACGTCGGAGACAGCCGCTTGTATCACTTCGATCGCAACGGGCTGTTGTTTCGGACCCGGGACCACACTGTGGCCGAGCTGCTGAACGCCAACAATGCCGCCGGAGCGGCACTGCGTGGTGTCGACCCGGAAGGCGACCGCCTGTGCATGTGCCTCGGCGGAAAGAATGCGTTGGAGCCCGAATTCGGTGCGTCCGCGGTCGGAAAAAGCGACTGGTTCATGCTCTGTAGCGACGGATTTTGGGACCAAGTCGAGCCCGAAGAAGTGGCAAAGGCGCTGACGGCTTGGCCGTGGAATCGAAGGAGCACGTCTGATTTAGTGTCATTGGCTACGCAACGCGGTGGTGCAGGCGGTGACAACGTAAGCGTGGCATTGGCGATCTATGACGGTTCGGGGCCGACGTCGATATGGCGGCGCTTGCTGCCGTCGGGGATGCGTTTTGGGAAATATCCCCGTCACACATGAATTCTTCGGCGAGAGGTCCGGAATCGGTAGAGTAAGGATGTGGCGCGGTGGCCTTAGGCGCGGCCTATCTGTTTCCGCCCCTTTCGTTTGGCGGTGCCTCACTAGCCGGACCATCACTCCGCTTCCACATCCTTCTCATCGAGCCGGGCATGCAGAATTACCGCACCGGGCTCTCGGACAAGACGCATGCCTTCGCCCACGAGAGGTCAGCTGCAGGCCCCCCACCCACCGCACGGGGCCGTGCTACCCCGGCGCAGCGACTGGGTGCGCGTTTCGCTCACTTCCCCAGCCGTGTCAGCCTTCCCAAAATGGGTGTTCCGTTTGGCCTGCGCATTGTCCTTTTCGAGGATTGCTCGGCGTTCACTCGCGTTACGGCCTGCACACTCGCCAAGTCACCTAACGTGACCCTCTACACCGGAGGCTCCAGCCACTTCGTTACCTCGGATTCTCACCCACTGGAAAGACGCCGCCTTTCACGGCGCACACCCATAGCGGACATCTGAGGGTGCCTCTAACGTCAAGTATAAGCCCACGCATACTGCGCCCCTGCGCACCATCAAATAACGCCAGAACTCAACGGCGCAGTATGCGGCGGCTTGATGCGTATCTCAGCCGGTACATTCTTCACTCGTTTAAGGCAAAGAACGTTGCCATTACTACCCAGAAACTGATGATTGCCGAGGCAATGAAACAACTGATCTTGATCTCCGAACTGATTTGACTGACGGGGTAGCTGTTGCCATTCGAATCCGGTTCATATAGTACGTTGAGGGTATCCCCGCGCTTCAATGTATCGAAGAAGCGCTTGCTATTCAGATCTTGCTCATGAACTGTGGGATGCCCATTCTCATCCATAAACTCATACTTTACCAGATAGTGCGTGACTGACTCACTACCAGAGCTATCCTCTGCGATGTCTACGATTGTCGCAACGGCAGTTTTCCCTGAGCAAATTAGCCGCCGCAAGCGCAATATCTCTCGAACATAAGCGAAAAGGCCTCCTACGCAGAACAAACTCAAGATTACGATACCAAGATCTAGGCGCATACCTGTTACCCACTATGCTTAGGTCGTTCCATGCGCGTACTTCTCTTGTTTCCGCCATGACGGGAGGACGGCCAGTTGCCCGGCCGCCCCCGTAGTCGGGTAGAAGTACGGCGCGCGCATGTGTAGGTCAATGGCTTCCAAGGTATCAGCCGTTTCCAGCTTCGTGGCAAAAGGCCATCAGACCCTGCATCACGTTTCCGCAAG
>JARRNE010000146.1:0-6050 GCA_037385305.1 Chromatiaceae bacterium
CCGACAATCCGCACGGGCTCTACCCCTACCGCGGACTACCGGCCTTCGCTTGGCTCTCCATGGCCGGCAGCGAGGGTGCGCGTCGGGCGGATACGACTACGGGCGCAGAGAGCTGGCCTCACGGAGGAACCGAAGCGCCGATCGCAGCGGGAGCGGCCCCTCCTCACCTGACGATCCTATTCGACAACTACCCCGGACTTCCTGAGCTCACAAGCCTGTGGGGGTTCGCGGCGCTCATCCGGGTGCCAGGCCAAACGATCCTGTTCGATACGGGTAGCAACGGGCGGGTGCTTCTCAATAACATGGCCGCGCTCGGACGCATGCCAGAGTCTGTGGATCTGGTCTTTCTCTCCCATGCGCACTGGGACCACTTGGGCGGCTTGGACTCCGTCTTGGAGGTAAGCCCGCAGGCAACGGTCGTGGTCCACGAGGGTTTCTCCAAGCACCTGATTCATGACCTCCATGACCTCTGCGCCGCGGTTGTCGTTGTCGGCGCCGACCCGCAAGAGATCGCGCCGGGCTTGTTCTCCACCGGTATGCTCGACAGCCAGCCTGGCGAGCAAGCTATCGTTGTCGATGCCGGTAAGGTGACAGCCGTGATCAGCGGCTGCGCCCATCCTGGCATGGAGCGGATCGTCGAGCGCACAAATGGCTTCCTGGGCAAGAAGATCGACTGGGCGATCGGTGGCTTCCACCTGATGGACGCGGACGCCACCGGCATCGAAGAGTCGATCCGCGCGCTACGCCGCCTCGGCGTCGGCTACGTGGTCCCGACCCACTGCACCGGCGACACGGCGAAGGCCGCTTTCGAGCGGGCATACGGCAATCGATGTGTCGAGGGTGGCGTCGGCCGCGAAATCAAGTTGGTCGGGTGAGACGGTTAGCGCCTTGAGGCGCCGTGCTGCCTGTCCCTGCCCCGCTATGAAGACTTACCTGGACTGCTACCCTTGTCTCCTGCGGCAGGCGTTGAGCGCCGCTCGACGTGCCGGCGCCTCGGCGGAGCAGCAACGCCGAATCTTGTTGGAAACGATGGATCAGCTTCGCGCATTACCGGCAGATGCCACGCCGCCGGAAATGGCGGAGACCATCCATCGGCTGGTCCGCACTTGGACGAAGAATCCCGACCCGTACCGCCAAGTAAAGAAAGAGGCCACTGACCAGGCCCTTGTGCTGCTTCCTCTTCTGCGCGGACAGGTCCGCACGGGTCTCGACCCCCTGGACACTGCCGTGCGCATCGCAATTGCCGGCAACATCATCGACCATGGGGTGGCCGAAAGCTTTGAGCTGGAGGCGACGCTGGCGCGGGTGCTCGCACAGCCATTCGCCATCGACGGGCTGACCGCGCTTCGGGAAGGACTGGCCAAGGCCGACTCCGTCCTCTACCTCGCCGACAACGCGGGCGAGACGATCTTTGACCGCGTCTTGATCGAAACGCTCGCCCGACCGGTCACTTACGTCGTCAAAGCCGGGCCGATCATCAACGACGCCACACGTGACGACGCCCTTGCCGCCGGACTGGGTGAGGCAGAAGAGATCATCGACAACGGCTCGTCCGCCCCTGGGACCCTGCTGGCGCGCTGCTCCGAGGTGTTCCGCGAACGCTTTGATCGAGCGACGCTGATCATCGCGAAGGGCCAAGCCAACTACGAAACGCTCAGCGGGTCCGCGGCGCCGATCTTCTTTCTCCTGCAGGCCAAGTGCAGCGTTATCGCGGGCGAGTTGGGCGTAAAGCAGGGAGATATCGTTCTCAAAGCACCCGAAGATGCAGCGCGCCAGCGAACAAACGGATGATCGTTGTTCTCAAACAAGCCTTGTTGATCACCAGCTTCGTGGTCATCATGATGCTGCTGATCGAGTACATCAACGTACAGACGCGGGGCATCTGGCAGCGGGTCCTGCGCCAGAGCCGCAGCGGTCAGATCCTGCTGGGCGCCCTCCTTGGCGCCACGCCCGGCTGTCTCGGCGCCTTCACGGCGGTCTCTCTCTATTCCCATCGATCCTTGAGCTTCGGTGCCCTGGTCGCCACCATGATCGCGACCACCGGCGACGAGGCCTTCGTCCTGTTCTCGATGGTTCCGGCGCAGGCGGTCTTGCTGACGGTCATCCTCTTTCTCGTCGCCCTAGTTGCAGGCTGGTCCACAGACAGTCTATTCAAACGCCAAGACCGCTTCCTCGAACGCGAAGACCACGAGCTTGAGCTGCACGACGAGGATGCCTGCTATTGCTTCTCAGCCGCCGCCATCGTCCCACAGCTACGTGCAATCACCTTCCCCAGGGCCTTGCTCATCGGGATCTTCGGCGGGCTGCTGTTCATGCTGCTAACCGGACTGCTTGGCGGGCCCGGCTTGGACTGGAAGAAGATCACCTTCACTGGCGGAGCCATGTTCGCACTGTTCGTCATCCTCACCGTGCCAGATCACTTCTTGGAACGGCACCTCTGGGAACATGTGATCAAGCGCCACCTCGTGCGAATCTTCTTGTGGACGTTTGGCGTGCTCTTGGCCGTCCACTACCTCGACGCCTATATCGACGTCCAGGCTTGGATCCACGCCAACCTTCTCCTCGTGCTGATCATCGCTGTCTTGGTCGGAGTCATTCCGGAATCCGGTCCCCACTTGGTCTTCGTCACCCTGTTCGCGCAGGGCGCACTTCCCTTCTCGGTCCTGTTGGCCAACTCCATCGTCCAGGATGGGCATGGCACGCTTCCACTCCTGGCGGTGTCTCGCGAAGCTTTCCTTTGGCTGAAGCTGGTCAACATCGCCTTCGGTTTGCTGCTCGGCGGTGTCGGTTTATATCTGGTGCCATGATTGCGCAAGCTAGAACTAAGTGCATGCGGGGTCCGAGCCAAGCTCGATGAGGCAACGGACAGATGGCCAACCGCAGGCGCGCCCTTGCGGCAGCGCCTTCACAAACTGAGAGAGGGATCGTAGATGACGGCGGTTGAGAATCTTCGACCTGAGCCAATCGGATCGAGACCGCTCGAGGGAAAGCGCATCCTCTTTTTTGGAAAGGGGGGCAGCGGGAAAAGTACCCTGCTCGCACTAGTGGCGAGCGTCCTGCAGCGCAAGGGCTACCGAATCATGGTCCTCGACGGCGATGCCTCAAACCCGGAGGGGCTCGTCCGTCTGTTGTTCGGCCTGGGCGTTCATGAGGAGCCCAAGGCACTCGCTGAGTTCTTCGGCGGCATCCAGCGCGTCACCTGTCCGGTGGATGACCCCATGCCGCTCACGCGGATCGGCGATACGGAGCCGGTTCCGGCAAAGCCCATCAGGCTGCGCGAGGAGATCGGCCCCGAGTACTACCTCGAGAAAGGAAACCTGCGGCTGCTGCAGGCCGGCAAGATCGAGAGCTACGGCCAGTGCTGCGACGGGCCGCTCGAGAAGGTCGTGCGGGACTTCGTGATCGCGGGAGACTTCGTCAGCCTGATCGACGAGAAGGCTGGGATCGAGCATTTCGGCCGGCGGATACCCGACCGGATGGACATCCTTCTCGGCGTACTCGATTGCACGCGGGAGTCCGTGTCCATTGCCAGGCGGGTCAGTGGGTTTGCTGCGGCGATAGGTGTGCCAAGACTCTGGCTTGTGTTGAATAAAACGGAATCGCAGGACATGGCTGACCAAATGGTGGGCCTGCTGGGGGATCTGTCCAGCAAAGTGATCGGGTCGCTACCCTACGATCCAGGCTTGGTGCGCGCCTCTTTAGCCGGAAGAGCGCTCAATCCGCAGGCGGTGCCGGCAGAGGCGGATCTCCTCGTTCAAAGCCTCGAAAGAATTGCGCCAGAGGGGGACGAATGCCGATTGGACATGGGCTTGTAGCGCCTTGCGTATCGAGATCATCGGCGCGGAATCCCTGGGTGTGCGAAGCCTGTGCTCTCTCGTGACTACGCGAGACCGATGCATTTTGATCGACCCAGGATTATCACTGGGTTATGTGCGCCATGGACTGTTGCCCCATCCGCTACAAGTGGTCGTCGGGCGGACGACCCGTATGCGGATCCTCCATGCGCTTAACGCCGCCACCGATGTGGTGATCAGTCATTTCCACGGCGACCACTTGCCGCTAGCAGACGCGAATCCGTACCAGCTCTCCATGCGGGATCTGCCGCACCGCCGCCGAAGGCCACGCTGTTGGAGCAAGTCCGATGACGACCTTTCCGAGGCCATGCGCAAGCGTCGAGCCGATCTCCTGACGTATTTCGTGAACGGTATCCATGCAGCAGAGGGTTGCTCGCACGGGCCACTTTCCTTCTCTCAGGCGGTACCGCACGGGGTCCCCAGGAGCGCGCTCGGCACGGTCATGATGACTCGGATCGAGAGTGGCGGTCATGTCTTCGTGCACGCCTCCGATATCCAGCTCCTAAACGACGCTGCGGTCGCTGCCATCATCGACTGGCGCCCGACAACCGTGCTCGCTGCCGGCCCGCCGCTCTATCTCGATCGCTTGGGAGCAACGGAACGGCGATGCGCCTGGCAGAATGCGCTGCGCCTAGTTGAGAGCGTCAACGCCATCGTCCTTGATCACCACCTGATGCGGGATGCCCGGGCTCCGGCGTGGCTGGATGACCTCTCAAGGGCGGCCGGTAAACGCGTGTACTGTGCGGCCGATTTCATGGGTAAGCCGAGGCGACTACTTGAGGCGCAGCGGGAGCAGCTCTACGCAGACATGCCGGTTCCGTCCAAGTGGCACGAGCGCTACGCTCGGGGCGCCGCGAGTATCGAAACGTACTTTGATGGCTTACGAGACAAGCAGCACAATCGAATCGGAACGGTCAAAGAAATGGTACCGAGGCGGTTACAGCCAAAACCCCGCTAACAGTCGGGGCCGCCCGGCTGCCGGCAGATCCTTCAATGCCACGTGCCAGAGTTGGGGGTCATGATGGACGTCCACGAAGCCCTCTTCTACGAGCCTCTGGCGGACAAGAAAGTGCTCTGCACCTTATGCCCGCACGATTGCCGCATCCCCAACAACGGGCGCGGCGCCTGCAGCGTGCGCTACAACCGCGACGGCAAGCTCTATACGCTCGTGTACGACAAGGTCGTGGCGCGCGAGGTCAACCCCATCGAGAAGAAGCCCCTGTTCCACTTCCACCCGGGGTCCTACGCCTACTCGATCTCGACCGTCGGATGTAATTTGCGTTGTTCCTACTGCCAGAACTGGCAGATCTCGCAATGGCCAAAGGACCATCTGCCCAAGAAGCTCGACAAACGGGCCGAGGACACGCCCGAGCCGGTTTGTCCCCAGTTGGAGGTTCTCGATGCGAAAGTCCCCGGCGAGCCGATCACGCCGGCAGAGATCGTGCGCGCCGCCAAGCGGACGGGCTGTCAGTCTGTCTCCTATACGTTTACAGAGCCCACCATCTTCTATGAGCTCGCCTACGACACTGCGCTGCTTGCCCGCGAGCAGGGACTGAAGAACAGCTTCGTCAGCAACGGCTTCATCAGCGAGGCGCCGCTGCGGCAGATCGCGTCCGTACTGGACGCGATCAACATCGACCTCAAGTTCTTCCGCGACGAGTCCTACCGGCGTATCAGCCGTGCCCGGCTGCAACCTGTGCTCGACGCCATCCGGCTCTACCATGAGCTCGGGGTCTGGGTCGAGGTCACTACGCTGCTGATCCCCGGCCTGAACGACAGCGACGAAGAGCTCAGCGGTATCGCGCAGTTCCTGTGCGATCTGGATCCAGCGATCCCCTGGCATCTGAGCCAGTACTACCCCGCCTACCGGATGCATGAGCATCCGCCGACTCCCGTCGAAACCCTGCGCCGGGCTTGCGACATCGGACGAAAGGCGGGCCTGCGCTATGTCTACGAGGGCAACGTGCCGGGCGAAGGCGGCGAGAACACCTATTGCCACCAGTGCGCCGCCCTGCTGATCGAGCGCTTCGGCTTCTTCGTACGCCAGAACCGCACCCGCGATGGCGTCTGCCCAGACTGCAGGACAGCCGTGGACGGGATCTGCATGAGCGGCACCTGAATGGGGTTTTCGGCCTAAACCGGTAGAGTCGACGACTGGCGCGGAACCACAGGTTCCGGGGAGTAGCTGTTGCCGGC
>JARRNE010000147.1:0-9415 GCA_037385305.1 Chromatiaceae bacterium
GATCTCCCCGCTGGGCCACAGTGCTAATCACCGTTCAAGATGATGCTCTGCGCTTGGCTTGAGCCTCCGCCAAAACAGAGGGTCTGACGGTGACAGTCGGCTCCCCGAACAGGCTGAATTTCAACCAGCGAAAACCAAATTTCAATAACTCTACATCATCCTCTCGGATACGCTCCACCGTTGACTCATCGACCTCGAATTTCTCCAGAAAGCTACTCTGAAATACCATGCGACGAAATGCATCCAAATTGTAACAGACCATGAAGAACATTCCGATCTTTTCCGCCGAAAGGTCTTTCCCTGTATCGAACCATTTGTGCATCGCAACTTCTTTGAAGCGCTTTCCCATCTCGTCGTAGGGCTCCACTCCTTGGTTGCGCATCCATTCCCGAATCGTCCATCCCTGCTCCTCCTCGTGTCCCCTGCAAAAGCTGTCCTTGATCAGGAAATAGAACTCCCTGTCTTCCGCCGCCGCGTCGCTCGCCCCCGGGCTGGCCAATCCCACGGGATACATGCGGCAAGCCCACGGGCGGTCTTCGTAGATGGTGCATCCCTGCTCTTGGCTGACAAACGGACAATGTTTGTCCGGCGCATCCGCCATCTCCAACAGCACGACAGGGTATTGTTGATGACGATCTGTGGGCATCACGGTATAACGTGCAAGAAACTCCTCGGAGGAGATCTGCAGACGGTTCTTGATGCGCAGGATGTCGTAGGGCGACAGGAAAATGTTTACGTCTGCGCAACACTTGTTGAAACAACTGATCTGTGTGTGACAGCGGAAGTTGAAGCGGTCATCTTCCGTGTAGCGCTGATAATCCGTCAGGATTTCCGCTCTGAGACGTTCCACTTCGTTCATGGCCATCTCCTTCCCCGTCTTAGGATTCTAAGATCTGTCCCTTCAAGGCGTCTTCGGACCACACAGGCAAAGGCCCTGTCTCGCCCGTCGTAGGATCGCACCGATATCTGTAGGAGACGGTTGCGTTGTACTTCTCCTTCATCCGTTCCCAGCCTCGGACGTAATAGGGACATTCGTCATTGAAGCAGACAAACAGGAAGCTCCCTCCCCATGAGGAATCCGCGGGAGTGGCCCATTTCTTCAGCAGGCTACTGCAATGGGGGCAGACGGGCGAACAGGTGGCTTTGTCGTCTCCCGGGGGTAGGTCGTTCATGGCTACAATAACCTAAACTCAAGTGCTTTCTCGGAGATGGCGTGTCTTCAGCACAATCGGGCTCCCAGACGCTTGGTAATGCGCCTGGGAGCTCTTTGCGGAGGTTCTCGGCAAACAAACCTCATGTCATCCCGTTGCGGAGAGGGCGTCAGCCGCCCAGCAGCTCATGCTCTCTGACCTCCGAGAAGATGGGTATGATCGGTCGCTTGATCATCTCCCATTCGCCCGTACTTGGCACCCAACGACAGTTGGCGAAGCATTTCCAGTTCTCGTCATCCATGCTGGGCGTGTCGGCGCGGTAATAGTAGCCCGGCCAACGGGTTTCTTCCCGGAACATCAGCGTGCGCGTGTGGGCTTCGGCCTGCCACATCCGGTGGACATTCTCCCAGCAGCGCATCAGCTCGTGCAGATCCCTCGCGGCGAGCTTGCTGGCATCCTCCTTGAGAAAGCCGAGGAGCTCCATCCCCTTCTCGAGTAGCTGCCGGTTCGTTGTGAACTGCGCCGAGACACCACCCGCATATTCGTCCATGATTTTCTGCAGTCGGAACAAGAACGATTTCGGCCTGATATAGTTCGGATTGAGATCGACGTCGGTGGTCTTGTCCTTATGCCTTTCGAAGTTGTCCAAAGGCTGCAGGATTTCCTCTTTGAGGGCGGTCACCTGGGCCTCGCTTACGTGGGGCTCCTCGGGGTTCTCCACGCAATAGCGGACCGCCGCCTTGGCGGCAATGCGACCTTCGGCGTGGGAGCCGGATGAGAACTTGTGGCTCGAGGCTCCGGATGCGTCGCCGGCGCAGAACAGCCCCGATACCGTAGCCATGCAGGGATATCCCCAGTGATACTCCGGCGGCGCCAGATCCTCCGGTCCACTGACCCAGGCACCAGAAGCTCCGGAGTGAGATCCGATAAAATAAGGCTCGGCCGCCGCGATCTCCGAGGGCTTTTCTTCCGGCATCACGTTGGTTGACGCCCACAAGCCGGCCTGGGCGACAGTCATATCCAAGAAGTCTTCCCAGGCTTCGGACTCCAGCTCCTTCAATTTTCTCTTTCGTTCCTTGGGGTCTGGAACTTGTTCGGAGAGCTTCTGGATGGCCTCTTCCGTGCGCATATAAATCGGACCCTTGCCGTCGCGGATATCCAGCATTCCCAGCCAGTTTCGCAGATTGGCAGGAATCGGCTTGACTCCGCCATAGGGCAGCCAGTTCTGCAGCTCCGAGCGCCGCGTCTGCATATACTCTTCCCCCAATGCATTCGTGGCACGGGACTTGAAGAGCAGGAACCAGGCCCCGACTGGGCCATACGCGTCCTTGAACCGAACCGGTATGAACCGCACTTCCTGGCAGGTCATCTCCGCCCCAGCCTTGAGGGTGAAATAAGCGCTGGAGCCCGCATTCCACGGCGGATACCAGGCGCGGCCAAGGCCCTCGCCGGTGGACCGCGGCTTGAACACGTGCACCGCGCCCCCCATGGCCACCAGCACGGTCTTTGCCTTGAAGACGTAGAACTTGTTCTCCCGGACGCTGAAGCCCACCGCCCCGGCGATCTTGGTGCCGTCCATCAGGGGGGCCGTGATGAAGACCCGCTCGTAGATGTTGTCGATACCGATCGCGTTCTTGGCCGCCTCCGCGACGATGACCTTGTACGATTCGCCATTGATCATCAGCTGCCAGCGGCCCTCATGGACATAATTTCCGGCTTCATCCTTCCAGATGGGCAGGCCCCATTTCTCGAATAGGTGAACCGATGAGTCCACGTGTCGGGCGATATCCGCTACCAGGTCTTCGCGCGTGATCCCCATGAGGTCGTTGCGCACATAGTCCACGTAATCCTTGAGCGTATTCTTCCCGTCCTTGAGCCCCACGTACTGATTGATGGCGGACAATCCCATAGCCACCGCGCCGCTTCGGTCCACGGCCGCCTTGTCCACCATGGTCACCTTCAGACCCTGCTTCTTCGCCCAATAAGCAGCCTCCACCGCGGCCCCACACGCCGCCATTCCCCCGCCGACGATCAGCACGTCTGTCGTGACTTCGACAGTTTCGAAATTCGCCATTGTCCCGACTCCTTAACTCAGTGTTTGACGGTTGGCAGCTCGGAGAGCCCGCTCGATGCCGGTTCAGTGAAAAGGTAGGGGCTCTTGAGGTCATCCGAGCCCGTCTCGAAGCCACCGTCCGGCACCGCGGTACCTTCGGGCGTCGTACGGATGGGGAACTTGAACCGTTTCACGGTCTGATTACGGAACTTGACGGTCCACGTGATGGAGTCACTGCCACGTATGGGTATGACTTGAGCGCCCAGAGGGGCAAAGTCCGCATAAAAGCGAATATCGATAGCCTGTTGGGGGCATATCTTCACGCAGCTGTAGCACTCCCAGCACATCTCGGTTTCTTGGTTGAAGGCCTTCATCGCATGGCCGGTCAGGCTGCCATCCTTGTCCAGCACCATGAGGTCATTGGGACAGATGTACTGGCACGCCGTCTTATCCAGGCCTTTACAGCCGTCACATTTTTGCGGGTCTACGAAGCTAGGCATTTTACGGTCTCCTCAGTCACCGTGGGCCACACACTATAAGGGTCACCTCCATTCGAAATGGGAGGGCCCAATCATCACCTACCTGCTGGCGGATCGTTCAACAATCACTAATGGCGACTACCACCTCCTCTTATTCGCTACCTCAATATGTTATTATTTCAGCAGTTGCTTCTATACTCTTTCTCCAGAAGCGCTTACGATGGCCCGGAAGCTGTGGTGGGCTGTCTACCGGGCACAACCGAAACTGAGCCTCGCCCAAGAGGAGAAGCCACTATGCGTGTTCCTCTCCGGAGACTGAAGCACAACATAGCCTAACATAGAACGTGAGCAGGCGCACGAGTTGTTCCTTGGAGGACCACCATTGGAGGGCTGCCGGTACCCGCGGATACGTCGCAGACGCGGCGGCCCCAGGACCGAGCTCAGCTTCATGCCCGAGCCTTAGAATGCTCGCGTCGCCAACTGTCCCAGCCTATGTTCGCCGCCCCTTGCACAGATTTTGCCCTCGCTCGTATCCACCTCGACGGACCACCTGTATTGCAGCTCGGTTTAGACAACCGCATTTTCGCAAGGGTGTGGCGTCTTCGAAGCTCGATCGGGCCTTGCTGATCTGCCAGAATAGTGCATACTCCGCCAGCAAGGAAGAATAGACTTGCTTGCGACAGTACCAGAGGCTGGGCCACTGGGGTAAGAGTGGCGGGTAGGTCATTGTCTATAACCCTCAAGAGGATGAGGATGAACGCTGCGAACAGATGCACCTTGGCCTGTAGCTCGCCGCCCTGGGCGGATCAAGTATCATCGTGCATTTGAGGTGCTCACCCAATAAGCCGCTGGCTCGATTAAGGGTAAATTTATTATTTTCTTAACAACGTTTTCTGTAGTAGATGCGGCGGCGCATTGAGACGTTGGGAGCTGAAGCAAGTCCGTGGATGTGGAGCTATCATGGCCGCGAATAGGCTTGTTCGCCGCTCGCGCGTCAGGACGGTAAGACGAAGCAAACGTTCAGCGACGACGATGCCCCTCGAGAGAGTGCCTCGTGTTGGCTCCACTTCCGCCCACCCGCAACGCTTACCTTCAAGATGTGCGGGGCGATACCACACCCACAGGTCTAGTAGTCCAAACCCGAAGCGAGGAGACGAGAAATGATTAAGCCCCATGGGTCCGACACCCTCAATCCTAGGTTTGTCTATGACTCGGAGCAGCATGATACCCTCAGGCACATGGCGGAGGAGCTGCCCTCCATGCTGCTTTGCTCCGCCGCGGCGGCCAACGCCGTGATGCTGGGCGGCGGCTACTTCACCCCGCTGAAGGGGTATATGAATAAGGCCGATGCTCTGAGCGTAGCTGAGAAAATGCGCACAACCGACGGCCTGTTCTGGCCAGTGCCCATCCTCAACCTCACCCATGACATCGGCTCAATTCAGGGGCACCGCAAGATAGCCCTGCGGGACCCGAACATGGAAGGTCACCCTGTCCTGGCCATCCAGGAGATAGAGGCAGTGGAGGAGCTCACCAATGACGAGGTGAAGTTGATCGTCGAAAACGTCTACCGTACCCTCGACGAGGCGCACCCTGGCGTCGAGACCTTTCTGTCTCAGGGAAAGTACGTGGTCTCCGGTCCCATCCAAGTGCTGAGCTTCAGCTACTTCCAGGAAGATTTCCCCGACACGTTCCGCACGGCCGTGGAGATCCGCGACGAGATTATGGAGCGCGGTTGGCACAAGGTCGTAGCCTTCCAGACCCGCAATCCCATGCATCGAGCCCACGAGGAGCTATGCAAGATGGCCATGGAGACAGTGGGTGCCGACGGCGTCTTGATCCATATGCTTCTGGGCAAGTTGAAGAAGGGCGACATTCCTGCGGATGTGCGCGATGCAGCGATCCGCAAGATGGTCGAGCTCTACTTCCCGCCGAACACTGCCATGATCACCGGGTACGGCTTCGACATGCTCTACGCCGGCCCGCGGGAAGCCGTGCTGCACGCCATATTCAGGCAGAATGCCGGGTGCACCCACCTGATCGTGGGCCGCGACCATGCCGGTGTGGGTGACTACTACGGGGCCTTCGATGCCCAAGAGATCTTTGAAGAGGAAGTGCCCAAAGGAGTTCTGGAGATCGAGATCTTCAATGCAGACCACACCGCATACTCGAAGAAGCTGAATAAGGTGCTCATGATGCGGGACGCACCGGACCACACCAAGGACGACTGGGTTCTCCTGTCGGGGACCAAGGTGCGGGAGATGCTGTCACGTGGCGAAGCCCTGCCCGAGGAGTTCAGCCGCCCTGAAGTAGCCAAGATCCTGATGGGCTACTACCAGGGTGATGGGCGCGATAGCTCAGCTGCCAGGCCGGGGTCGGGTACGGGCCGTCAGGACACGCCGAGAATACCTCCTTGAAGGCTCGACGGCGCCCTCCGTGGCGCCGACGGTCCCGCCGACCCGCACACGACCCGTCAATACATGTCGCAGCTGAGCCATCACGCCAATCACCCAACGGATCGTGCCGGCGTCGATAGAGGTCCCGCCAGAGGCGGTGATCCCGATCACCGCCTGCTTTGAGCAAACGATGCAACGCGACGGATGCTCCGATGGAGGTTTAGAATGCCGTTTCCAGGCTGGCTCTCTGCCGAGAGCGTCATCAAATGAGAATCTTTCGGCTTGGCCCCAGATTTCGGTCGACCGTGGTCAAACAGCCGCGGTGGGACTGGGTCGCCATCGGGATCGCCGCGGCGCTGCTGCTCGGCTGTGTTCTGGCCCCGGTGGCCCTGGCTGCCGCAGGGGCTCAAGGGGGCACTACGTCGGTTAGCCTCCCGTGGTGGTTCTGGCCGCTAGTCCTCTTCGTGGTGACCTTCGCCATGGGCGTGGTCGCCGTGCTCGGTGGAGTGGGGGGTGGCGTGCTCTACGTTCCCATCATCGGCGGGTTCTTTCCCTTCCACTTGGATTATGTTCGGGGGGCGGGCCTGCTGGTAGCGTTGTCTGGAGCTTTGGCCGCGGGGCCTGGGCTGCTCAAGGCCAATCTCGCCAGCTTGCGGCTGGCCATCCCGGTGGCGCTCATCGCCTCGAGTTTCGCCATCATCGGGGCGATGGTGGGGCTGGCCCTCCCGACGATGCATCCTGATGTTCATCGCCAAGAAATCCGTCCATCCGGACGTGCCGCACGCCGACCGACAGGCTTCGACGCTGCGGATCTACGGTGTGTACCACGATGGCAGCTCCGGCCACACGGCCGATTGGAGGGTCCATCGCACGCCGACCGGCATGGCCCTCTTCGTTCTAATCGGCCTGCTGGCCGGCATGTTCGGACTCGGGGCCGGATGGGCCAACGTGCCCGTGTTGAACCTGCTCATGGGTGCGCCCCTGAAGATCAGCGTAGCGACCAGCAAGTTCCTTCTGTCCATTACGGACACCTCTGCTGCGTGGATCTACACGAACCAGGGCTGTGTGATTCCGATGATCGTCGCGCCGTCCATCGTGGGGATCATGCTAGGCTCCCTGACGGGGGTGCGTCTCTTGCGCGTGGCCAAACCCGAGGCGGTGCGTTGGATCGTGATTGCGATGCTCGGATTCGCCGGCATCAGGGCACTGAGCAAGGGATTGGGGTACTGACTCGTGGAAATGCATTCACCCGTGAAGGATGCCAGCGCGCCCAATCTCCGCCACGAGGATCGGACCCGAAGCAAGCCGGCGACACTGCTCGCAGAAGCGGGCGCCGAGCAGATTCGCTACGCCCGCGTTCTCGAGAAGGGCATGCTCCTCGGTTTGTTGGTGTTGTTCCTTTCCTTCTTGCTCTACGTCTTTGAAATCCTGGAGCCCTTTATTCCGCTGCACAAGATCGCGGATTACTGGTCCGTAGATGTGGAAACGTACCTCGACAGCGCCGGGGTCAAGGCCGGGTGGAGTTGGGTTGGCTTGCTTGGCTACGGCGATTTCTTGAACTTCGTCGGCATTGCGATGCTCTCAGGCACAACGATCTTGTGCTACCTGGCTATTTTGCCGATCCTGTGGCGGACCAACGACAGCATCTATCTCGCTCTCGCGATCCTCGAGGTGATCGTTCTGAGCGTGGCGGCGAGTGGCGTTCTCGGCACGGGAGGGCACTGAAACTCGAACCACGCGCTCGGTGCAACGAATCCGCTACTTCCACGCTGACTCGGACGAGGCCGCTCGAAAAACAGTGTGGTGGGAGCCAGTTCTGTGGAAAGCAACTCATTTAACGCAGGCACGAAACGATGAACAGACGGATCCGTCTGCTGTTCGTGGACGACGAGGCAGACTTTGTGGAGTACATGACTAAGCGTCTCGAGCACCAGGATCTCGACGTGGTGGCCTACCTTGATCCGATCCAGGCGCTGGAGAAAACGGCGGGGCAGAGCTTCGATGTGGCCCTGTTGGATCTCAAGATGCCCGGTATTGATGGCGAGGAGTTGCTTCGCCGCCTGAAGGACCGGGACCCGCTGGTGGAGATCATCATCCTCACCGGGCACGGGAGCATTGAATCGGCATTCCAGACTAGCCGGAACGGTGCGTACCAATACCTCCTCAAACCGTGCGACTTCGATGGGCTCGTGGCTTCGATCTGCAACGCCTACGCCAACCGGATCAAGGCGCTCCACGAGCATCGCGCCGAGCAGGTGGACAATATTCTGATGCGAATACTGAAAACGAGTCCTCTTGAAGCACTGCGACAGTTGAAGACCGTCAGTGACGAGATCGAACAAAACCTGTCGGCCTCGGCGATGGCCGAGGGTGGAGACTTCGAGTCAGCGAAGAAAATGCGACCGAAGGGGAAGAGCTAGCGCACCTTCGAGCCGTTTCCACCCTAGCTTGGATCCCACCTGTCTCCACTCCCCAACCCTGAACATTTCCAACCCAGCCTTCCTGTATCTCCCCTCCCGGCGCACACGGCGCGCCGGGAAGGGGACGGCTCATCGCGTCAATTCCACTACATTGGGGAGCATCCCGAATCCAGGGAAGAGGCACGACCTCCCTAAGTCGCTCTTTAAGGAAATCACTATATTCAGAACGAAGAGGACTTCGTCAAAGTTAAAGAATCCAACCACTTAGCGGGTGGTCGTGGATTTGCCCCTATATCAATCATATTCTGTACATCTGAGGCCAGGCTCAGTCCAACGAGTTTCCGATCTCCGCAGGGACTTTCGCTATGGGCAGAAGGACCGTGAAGACTGTCCCTTTCCCGACTTCACTTTGGACACGAATGTCCCCACCGTGTCCCTGTACGATACCCAGGGATACCGACAGGCCCAGGCCGGTTCCTTTGGCGGCCTTCTTGGACGTGAAAAACGGATCGAAGATATCCCTGAGATGCTGCTTGGGTATGCCCATGCCCGTATCCTCGAACGCGACGGCCACGAATTCACGATTTTCGCTGTTCATAACCTTGAGGTTCAACGAACCGCCGCCGGGCATCGCATCCAGCGCGTTGAGTACTAGATTGAGGAATACCTGCTGAAGCTGCCGCCGATCGCCATGGATGGCCGGGATGTTCTCTGACGTCTCGACGCATACCTTCACCTTGGCTAGCTTGATCTGGTTGCTGGCCAGCCGCAGAGTCTCCTCGACGATGCCCTCGACGCTGTGAGATTCCAGCTCGGCTTCGCTTTCCCGAGCGAAATCCAGAAGATTCCGTACGATCTTCTGGGCCCTTTCCGATTCACCCACAAGATCGCCCACGAGCTCCAGGCACTCTTCTCCCGA
>JARRNE010000148.1:0-7933 GCA_037385305.1 Chromatiaceae bacterium
TGTGGCAGGGGTTGCCCTGCAGGGTGATTTCGGCCATGACTGTCTCCTCTCTGTAGATGGTCGGTCGGCTGGGTATCTCGCGCCGCCCTCCTTTGGGGGCGCGTCCCCAAGGTCTGCCGCTAGATCTTGGGTTGGACGGGGCAGGCGGGTTGAGTCCGCGTCGCGATGATCCGGGAGAGCTTGGAGCGGTAGGTCTCAAGGTCCGCCTGCGTGCGGGTCTCGGTGGCGCAAACCAGCAGCGCCGGATCAAGGTCCGGGTAATCGAGGCCGAGGTCATAACCGCCGAGCACATTATGGGCAGCCAGGGATCGTAGGATGTCCGCCGCGGGTGCCGGCAGGCGCAGGGCCTGCTCGTGAAACACGGGGCGGTCAAACGCGGGCTCGACTCCGGAGATGGCGCACAACATCTCCGACAGCTGTCGCGTGTTCGCGTGACAGGCAGCTGCCACCCGGGCGAGTCCTTCGGCCCCGAGCAGGGTCATGTGGACCGCCGCGGCGGTGACCAGCAGTCCCTGATTGGTGCAGATATTCGACGTGGCCTTGGAGCGGCGGATGTGCTGCTCCCGAGCCTGCAGGGTGAGCGTGAAGCCGGGATTTCCGTCAAGGTCCAGCGTGCGTCCCACGATGCGGCCGGGCAGCTGCCGCACCAGGGCCTGTTGGGAGCACAGGAAGCCCAAATAGGGCCCCCCCGACGACAAGGGGATGCCGAGGGGCTGCCCCTCGCCGCAGGCGATGTCCGCTCCCCCGCTCCCCCATTCCCCCGGGGGCTTCAGCACCGCGAGGGCGACAGGATTAACGACTCCCACCACCAAGGCGCCCCGGCCGTGCGCCCAATCGGTCAGGGCGTCCACCTCTTCAAGAATGCCGAAGAAGTTCGGTTGCGGCACGACCAGCGCCGCGAATGCCTCTTACCGAGCGAGCCCACTGCCTCCAGCGCCGTGTGGCCGCCGTTGGGGTCAAACGGGATCTCGGTGAGCTCGATTCCCTGATGGCGGACGATGCTGTGGACGGTCCGACGGTAGGCCGGATGTAGCGCCCGCGGTACCAGAACCCGGCGAGAGCTGGTCTTCCGGTTTGCCCGCACCGCCATCAGCACCGCCTCCGCCAAGGCGGAGGCCCCGTCGTAGAGCGATGCGTTGGAGACGTCCATGGCCGTTAGGGCGGTCATCATGGACTGGAATTCATACAGGATCTGCAGCGTCCCTTGGCTCGCCTCCGCCTGGTACGGGGTGTAAGCGCTGTAGAGCTCGCCGCGGCTCGCGAGCTGCCAGACGGCGGCCGGTATATGATGCTCGTAAGCCCCGGCGCCCAGGAAACAGAGAGGCTCTCCGTCCTCCCGGGCCCGCTCCCGCATGAGGCGGGCAACCTCCATCTCCGACAGCGCGGGCGGAATGTCGCCGAGACGGCCGGCGCGCAGCGAGTCAGGGATCTCGTCGAACAGGTCCTCCACCTGTCCAACCCCGATCGCCGCGAGCATGGCGGCAACCTCGGTCTCTGTATGCGGGACGAAAGGCATTCCGTGAAAAGCCGCGTTCAGTCTTCGTCTTCGAGCAGCCGGGCGTATCCATCCGCATCGAGCAGCCCGTCGAGCTCCTGCTCGTCGTTGGTGCGCAGCTTGAAGATCCATCCCTCCCCATAGGCGTCTTCGTTGACGGTCTCGGGGGCGTCGCCCAACGTCTCGTTCGTCTCCACGACTTCCCCGTCCACCGGGCTGTAGATGTCCGAGGCGGCCTTCACGGACTCAACGACCGCACATGCCTCGCCCGCGTCCAGCCGCTTACCGATCTGGGGCACCTCCACGTACACCAAGTCCCCGAGGGCCTCCTGCGCATGATCGGTTATGCCTACGGTCACGGTGCCGTCGCCGTTATCCCGGACCCATTCGTGGCTCTTGGCGTATCGCAGGTCGTCTGGCACGTTGCTCATCGTCCGACTCCTTCTCCCGTCCAGTGTTCACAAGGTTATGCGGGCTTCCCCATTGCGCACGAAGGGGGGGCTCACGATGCGCGCAGGCACCGGCTTACCCCGGATCTCCACCGTGCACTCGCCTTCAGCGCCCGGCGCAAGGCGGGCAAGCCCAATCGATCGTTCAAGGGTCGGGGCGAAGCCGCCCGATGTGACCTCCCCGACCACCGCGACGCCCTTCAATACCCGCTGGTGCCTGCGCAGCACGCCCGGGGCGGTCAGCAACAGGCCCACGAATTGCCGCAAGCTCCCCGCAGCCCGCTGGGCCTCCAGGGCGTCGCGACCCACAAACGACCGATGGCTGGGCTCCCATGCCACTGTCCAGCCGAGCCCGCTCTCCAGCGGCGTCACCCCTTCGTCCATGTCCTGGCCGTAGAGGTTCATCCCCGCCTCGAGACGCAGCGTATCCCGGGCGCCGAGCCCGCAAGGGGTGATCCCGGCATCCATCAGGTTACCCCAGAGTGTGCGGCCCTCATTTGCCGGGCACATGATCTCAAGTCCGTCCTCCCCCGTATAGCCCGTGCGGCTGACGAACCATTCACCCTCTTCCGCCGCAAAGAACGGCTGCAGCGCATGGACCCGCTCTGCCAGCTGGGGCGGCAGCAAGGGCGCGGCCTTCTCCCGCGCGTTGGGCCCTTGAACCGCGATCATGCAGAGGTCTGTCCGGGGATGGAGGGCGACGCTCATGCCGGTTGTATGGGAGTGCATCCAAGCGAGATCCTTGCCTGCCGTGGCGGCATTCACGACCGTCCGGAAGCGCTCGGGACCCCGGTAGTAGAGCACCAGGTCGTCGATCACGCCTCCATGCTCGCTAAGCATGCAGCTGTATAGTGCTTTGCCGGCGATTCGGAGCTTTGCGGGGTCGTTTGCGAGCAACCTGCGCAGGAACCCGAGCGCACCGTTTCCTGCGATGTCCAGGATGCGCATGTGGGAGACATCGAACGCACCGCTATCCCGGCGCACGGCGTGGTGCTCGGCAAGCTGGGAGCCATAGTGCAGGGGCAGGTCCCAGCCCGCGAATGGGACGATTCGGGCCCCGAGTGCCTTGTGCTCCTCGAATAGGGCAGTCTTGAGTCCCATCCGGCCCTCCCGTCGGATCTCGCAATAGATGTGAGGATGTGGTCGCAGTCTGGAAAGGTAAAGAACCGGGCCTACGCGTCTTTTCCGGCAACGAAGAAGGTCACCTGTTTGCGCCCGCCGCAGGTGGGTCGGATCGGACGGTGCGCCCGCCACCGAGCCGCGGCGGTCGTCTGCGAAGCGCCCCACTGCCATGCCACGCGCGACCCGAGGCCACCGGCTGATTTGGGTGGCGACTATAGCCTTCGGTGCCGCGATTGCCAACCGGCTCCGGGTGCCGATGACTCACGCCTGGTCGTCCGCCCCGCCGGACTCAACCTCCCGAGTGAATGCGGTGGCGTGGCATTTTGGGCAGGGAGGAATCTGCCCCGCCTTATGCATCTGGATGCGCTTTCCACAGGCATTACAGACCAGGGTGCCAGGGCCGGTGATCTCGCCGGTGCCGTAGACGCTTGCCTGGCGGGCCTGCTCTGCCCAGCTCTCGAGCTGGAGTCTGGTTTGATCGGCAGCCAGCGCGAATAGATCGAGGAGCCGTTGCTCCATGAGATCGACGTCGAAGTGCCACCAGGCTCGCAGGTTGTCGCCGGTCTCGGCGATATAGCGTGCGGCGTCCTGGATGTCCCGCTCCACGTAGGCGCCCACCTTGATGGCTTCCTCCCGGGTGAGCTCCCCCAGCTCTACCATGTTGTCGCGGACCTTCTCGATGACGTGACGCAGCCGCGGGGCCCTCTCCTGCTCGGCCTGCTCGAAGAATTCCCCGGTGCGCTTGATCATGCGCTCATACGCGTCGATCAAGTGCTCGTGCGAATCGGGTTTTTCGCGTTCTGACATGGAAGCCTCCCGGCCCCGTTGGCCGCTGACATATGCGAATGTTGACCCGCGCGGGTACGCCGCCGGACCCGCCCCTTTCTCAAGTCTGCCTTACGCACGCCGAAAGACAAACACCCGTTGCGGTCTCGCACCGCCAGGACCCTGGTCTTCGGGCCGGTGTCTCCGCCCCCGTTGGCCGTCGCCGCCTGTCCCGCCCTTGGAGTATTCTTTGCGATATCTCTTGACCCGCCCAACCAGACCGAGCTCATGCGCAGCGACTACGACCCGCAATCCGTGGAGACAGCGGCCCAGGCCTACTGGCAGGACAATGCCTCTTTCCGAGCGGTGGAGGACCCCACCCGGGGAAAATTCTACTGCCTGTCGATGTTTCCCTATCCGTCGGGCCGGCTGCACATGGGGCATGTGCGCAATTACACCATCGGGGACGTAATCGCGCGCTATCAGCGCATGCTCGGCAAGAACGTCCTGCAGCCGATGGGGTGGGACGCCTTCGGCCTCCCTGCCGAGAACGCGGCCATCAAGCACGGCATCCCGCCGTCGCGGTGGACACGCTCCAACATCGAGTACATGCGTGACCAGCTCAAACGCCTCGGTTTCGGATACGACTGGGAAAGGGAGCTCGCCACCTGCGATTCGGATTACTACTGCTGGGAGCAGTGGCTATTTACGCGCCTGATGGAGAAGGGGCTTGCCTACCGGGCGAAGGCCACAGTGAACTGGGACCCGGTGGATCGTACGGTGCTTGCCAACGAGCAGGTGATCGACGGTCGGGGATGGCGCTCCGGCGCCCTGGTGGAGAAGCGTGAGATCGAGCAGTGGTTTGTGCGCATCACCGCCTATGCCCAGGAGCTGCTGGATGCGATCGATGGGCTCGACGGGTGGCCGGAGCAGGTGCGAACCATGCAGCGCAACTGGATCGGCCGTTCCGAGGGCGTCTACATGGAGCTCGGCATCGAGGGCTCCGGCGAGCGGCTCGGCATCTATACCACCCGGCCGGACACGGTCATGGGAGTCACCTATGTGGCGGTTGCCGCAGAGCATCCGCTCGCCCTCCACGCCGCTGCGGCTGATCCCGGGCTTGCGGCCTTCATCGAGGGCTGCCGCCAGGGAGGAATCTCGGAGGCCGCGCTCGAGACGATGGAAAAGAAAGGCTATGTCCTTGGTATAAACGCCATTCACCCGGTGACCGGACGGCCGGTGCCCATCTATGCCGCGAACTTCGTCGTCATGGGCTACGGCACAGGGGCCGTTATGGCCGTACCGGCCCATGACCAGCGGGACTGGGAGTTTGCGGAGAGGTACGGAATCCCGAAGCACCAGGTCATCTGGTCTGCCGACGGCACCCCGTGCGGAATCGAGCAGGGGGCATTCGTAGAGAAGGGGGTGCTGCGGGATTCTGGACCCTTCGACGGTCTGACCTCAGACCAGGCCTTCGATGCCATCGCCGATTGGTTGCAGGAACGGGGCTGTGGGGGGAAGCAGGTTCAGTTCCGGCTGCGGGATTGGGGCGTTTCCCGGCAGCGGTACTGGGGCTGTCCGATTCCCGTCGTCATTACCGCCGATGGGGCGACCCGCCCCGAGACGGATCTCCCGGTCCAGCTGCCGGAGGATGTCGTTGTCGACGGCAGCGGGTCTCCGCTCAAGCGCATGCCGGAGTTCTACGACCTGGGGCGGGGCGATATCAGGGAGACTGACACCTTCGATACCTTCGTGGAGTCCTCCTGGTACTACGCCCGTTACTGCTCGCACGATTGCACCACCGCCATGCTGGACGAGCGCGCCCGCTATTGGCTACCGGTCGATCAGTATGTCGGAGGCATCGAGCATGCGGTCCTGCACCTCCTCTACGCCCGCTTCTTTCATAAGCTGATGCGCGATGAGGGCCTGCTGGAGTGCGAAGAGCCTTTCACGCGCCTCCTCACCCAGGGCATGGTCGTGGCGGAGACCTATTTCCGGGAGGACGAGGGCGGGCGCAGGCAATGGTTCAACCCGGCGGACGTAGAGGTGCAGCGTGACGAGAAGGGCCGCGTGCTGCGGGCGTGGCTTCGGGAGGACGGCCGGCCGGTTACTCCGGGCGGCGTCGAGAAGATGTCCAAGTCCAAGAACAACGGCGTCGACCCCCAGGGCCGCCTTCGGAGCGTTTCGGGTTTGACCGTTTAGGCGATGCTCAGCGGGCGGCCCGGCGCGAGATCCACGCGGCCCTGCAAAAGGCGCTGTACGACTACGAGCGCCATCAGTTCAACACGGTGGTCTCCGCCTGCATGGTCATGGTCAACGTCCTCCAAAAACTCGGCGAGACCCTTGCGGATCGCGTGGTGCTGGAGGAGGGGTTGGGCCTGATGCTGCGTTTGCTCGCCCCGATTGCTCCCCACATCACGCATCATCTCTGGCGGGAGCTGGGGTTCGGCACCGACATCCTCGCCGGCGGATGGCCGGCCGTGGATCCGGATGCCCTGCGGCAGGACCGGATCGAGTACGTCGTACAGGTGAACGGCAAGGTGCGGGCCGCGGTTCAGGTGCCGGCGGAGGCGGACCGGGGACAGATCGAGCGGGCGGTGCTTGCGAACGAGAAGGTTCAGCGGTTCGTCGCTGACGCACAGGTGCGCAAGATCGTGGTCGTCCCCAACAGACTGGTGAACCTGGTGGTCGGTTAGGGAAGGGAGCTCCCCGGCTCATGCACTGCGTTAGTCGTTTTCGCCCCCGGGTCAGGATCTGTGTCGCCGTGCTGGGTCTTGTGCTCGCGGGATGCGGGTTTCACCTGAGGGGCGCGCTTCCGATTCCGTCCTCCCTCAATCCCATGTACATCCAGGCGCCGTCCGGCTCGCCGGTGCGCGCCGCGCTCGTGGACAGTCTGCAGGGCTCCCAAGTTCGCTTGGCGCCTGCCCCGAAGGATGCCCGCATCGTCCTGCGCATCTCCAACGAGTCACGGAGCTCCCGCGTCGTCGCAGTGGACCGCAACGGTCTGGTCCTGGCGTATGAGCTGCATCTTCGGGTAGCCTTCGATGCCGTTAACGCGAAAGGGCGGGAGATCGTCCCCCAGAGCACGCTCGACCTGGTTCGCACCTACAATAACCCGGACGTGCAGGTGCTCGGCAAGCAGCTGGAGTCAGATCTGATCTACGAGGATTTGGTGCGAGATGCGGCGGACCGCATCCTGTTCCGTCTCCAGGCCGCCCTGACCAAGGCTTGATCGCGGCAGTAAGGGATGCGCATCCAGCTCCACCAACTCGAGGCGCACCTGCGTCGCGGCCTGACGCAGGTCTACCTCGTTTGCGGGGATGAGCCGCTGCAGCTGGGCGACGCGGCGAAGGCGGTCCGCGAGGAGGCCGTCAAGCAGGGCTTCGCTGAGCGGGAGCTCCTCGAGCAGGATGCCGGGTTCGACTGGGGCCGGCTGTCCGCGACCATGCAGACGCTCTCGCTGTTTTCCTCCCGCAGGTTGATTGAGCTTCGTGTCACTACCCCTCGTCTGGGGCGCGAGGGCGCCCAGGCCGTCAGCGCCTATTGCGAGCGCCCGCCTGGGGATGACCTGCTGCTGATGGTCGCCGCTAAGCTTGAGCATAAGGAGCTCAAGGCCCGTTGGGTGCAGGCCGTGGAGCGGGCGGGCACCCTGCTCCAGGTGCGCCAGCTGGAGGGTGACCGTCTGGTGGGCTGGATCGAGCAACGCTTGAGGGCAAGCGGCCTAGAGCCCGAAGCCGGGGTTTCCGCCCTTCTGGCGGAGCGGGTGGAGGGAAACCTGCTTGCGGCGGCCCAGGAGGTGCAGAAGCTGAGGCTGCTGTACCCTGCCGGACCGCTGGATCAGACCCGGCTGGCGAGCGCCATCGCCGACAGCGCCCGCTTTGATGTGTTTGATCTCGCTGAGGCCGTCCTCGGGGGGGACCGCCCGAGGGCGCAACGGGTCCTGAACGGTCTGGCGGCCGAAGGCACGGCCCCCGCGCTCGTGCTTTGGGTGCTGCTGCGGGAGCTGCGGATGCTCGCTGAGGTTTCCTATGCCGCCACTAGCGGCAGCGTGGCTGTTGTCCTCGATGCGCACAAGGTCTGGCCGTCGCGCCGACCGCTGGTG
>JARRNE010000149.1:0-6709 GCA_037385305.1 Chromatiaceae bacterium
GGAGGAAGCACGATAACACATGGGGCGTACAGTCTGGCCCTCATGGAGCATCGCGGCCCAACTCGTCACGGGGTCTCCAGATCCCCGACTACCCCTTTAGACCCAGCCCTGACTTGCCGCATTGGCGGCTCCCCTCTACCGTTACGCAAATTCAGCCTACCGTCCCAAGATTTTCGTATTTTACGCAGTTTTCAAGCACCAGGGGCCTCTCCACCGTAAGGGAGTCCCGGCCGGCCCGGAGGCCCCTGTCGTTACGATGGAAGTCGCGCATAGCGCGCTCCCTGTCACCCTCGCCCCCTGGGAGAAGGCCGGGGTGAGGGAAACGGGCATGGCGGCAGCGACTTACATTCTCTGGGGTGGCGCTGACGCCATGGCCGTTAGCGGTGGCTCTCCGGTCAAAGGGTGCCTCGACGAGCTTAGAGAAGCGAATCGTACCGGTGTTGTAGCTGAACGAGGGACCGGATCGGTCGAGGCTGTGGATGTGCGTGAAAAGCGGCCGGAAAGGGAGCAGCAATTCTAGACTTGGCGTCGTGTGCCGCGTGAGCGGCGCGGGGGGTCGGCTGCGCGGGCAAATTGGAGCTGCTGGAAAGGGCGCCAGTGCATCGCTTTTCGTTGCCAGTCTCGTTATAATGAGCCTTTAAGTTCAAGATTCTTAGCATCTTGTCTGCGGTGGGGAGCTGTTTTGTCTGGAGGGGTCCACCTCACCCGACGACGTTCAACGCCGTGGAGCCGGGTCGGGAATACGGACCGTTGCGCCTTAAAGTACTGGTGGTAGTTAAGCGTGTTGTGGACTACAACGTCAAGATCCGCGTCAAGGCGGACCAAACCGGGGTGGAATTGACCAATGTCAAGATGGCCATGAACCCGTTTGACGAGATCGCCGTGGAGGAGGCGGTCCGGATGAAAGAGGCCGGCACGGCAACGGAGATCGTGGCCGTCTCCCTTGGTACCTCCGCCTGCCAGGAAACCATCCGATACGCCATGGCGCTGGGTGCAGATCGGGGCATTCTGGTGCAGACCGACCAAGAGCTGGAGCCGCTGGCGGTCGCCAAGCTGTTGAAGGCCGTGGCGGAGCGGGAGAATCCGGATCTGATCATTCTCGGCAAGCAGGCGATCGATGACGATTGCAACCAGACAGGCCAGATGCTCGCGGCACTGCTCGACTGGCCCCAGGGGACCTTTGCGTCGAAAGTGGCGTTGGGCGATGGCGAGATGCAAGTCACCCGTGAAATCGATGGCGGCCTCGAGACGGTCAAAGTGAGCTTGCCGGCGGTGGTGACCACAGATCTGCGCCTCAACGAGCCAAGGTACGCAAAGCTGCCCAATATCATGAAGGCGAAGAAGAAGCCCTTGGACGTGATCGATGCCGCTAGCACCGGGGTGGACCTCACACCGCGCCTTGTGACGCTGAAGGTGACCGAGCCGTCCGGCCGGAAGGCCGGCATCCGGGTCGGAAGTGTAGCCGAGCTTGTCGAAAAGCTGCGCAACGAAGCGAAGGTGATCTGATGACGATTCTAGTCATTGCCGAACACGACAATTCACAACTCAAGCCTTCCACGCTGAGCACGGTTGCGGCTGCGGCCAAATTGGGCGGGGACATTGACCTGCTGGTGGCCGGGCATAATTGTGGTCAGGCTGCTAACGGTGCGGCGAAGGTACAAGGCATCGGCAGGGTACTGCTGGTGGATGATGCGCACTATGAGCACGCGCTCGCGGAGGAGCTGTCGCTGCTGGTGACGGGGTTGGCGGAGGGTTACACCCATGTGCTGGCACCGGCTACTACCTTCGGCAAGAATTTCATGCCGCGGGTGGCCGCGCGGATGGATGTGGGTCAGGTCTCGGATGTGGTCAGTGTGGAATCCGCCGACACTTTCGTGCGGCCGATATATGCCGGCAACGCCATGGCGACGGTGCAGAGCAAAGATCCGATCAAAGTGGTCACTGTAAGGACTACGGCCTTCGACGCGGTGAGTGCCGAAGGCGGCGATGCCAAGATAGAGCCCGTCGCGGCATCCGAAACCTTTGGAAGGTCTTCATTTGTGGGACAGGAGCTGACTGTCTCGGAAAGACCCGAGCTGACCAGCGCCAAAGTGGTGATATCCGGGGGCCGGGGCATGGGAAACGGTGACAACTTCCGGTTGATCGAGGCGGTAGCTGACAAGCTCAGCGCTGCCATCGGCGCCTCCAGGGCAGCGGTAGATGCCGGATTCGTGCCCAATGATTATCAGGTCGGACAAACCGGTAAGATCGTGGCACCCGACCTCTATATCGCCGTGGGCATATCCGGCGCGATTCAGCACCTGGCGGGAATGAAAGAGAGCAAAGTGATCGTGGCCATCAACAAAGACGAAGAGGCCCCTATCTTTCAAGTGGCGGATTACGGGCTGGTCGCGGACCTCTTCACAGCGCTCCCAGAGCTGGCCGCGGCCTTGTAGGGCCAACGGAAACCGCTGGCTCTGCAGGTCAGCGATGATCTTGGTGGGCAACTTGATCAGCACGAACATTGGAAAGTGAAGAAAATGGAAAAGATAAACGTAGACGACTACATCAAGGTAGACGAAAAGACAAGACTGATCTTTCTGAAAAGAAAAGCATTGGATCAAAAGTACTTCATGGGTTCCGAGAATCCTAATGAGCCGATGTCGCGCCGAATCGACGAGCTCGAGCCCGGGACCTGGACGGTGATAAAGAGTCGGCACATTGCGCATAACGACCTGCTGCTTTACGCGTCCTGTGGCGACCGGAACAGGGTCCACCTGAGTCCAGAATTCGCGAAAGAGTCCCCGTTCCGGGAGATCATAGCCCATGGCCAGATAGCCGTGTTCAAGCAGAGACTGCTGGGAAGAAGAATACTGCCCGGATCGAACTTTGTCCTTGCACAGCAGGAAAAGGCATTCACCGCGCCGGTCTATGTCGAGACTTCAGTGCTGGATTTCTACGAGATCGTGGTCGATGTTGACCGAGAAAACCACCGGGTGACTACGCTAGGGTTGTCCGTGCTGAGCAACGACTATGACAAGATCGTCCTGAAGACCATCAGCACCTACGTACCCACAGCGATATTCAGCATTAGCGAGGAGGCGCAGGAAACAGAGATTCTGGCGGCCATGGAAAGCGCAGACCCTGGGCTGGAGACCACCTTCGCGGAACCCGGCGTGCCCAATCATTTTCCCTATGACTACTTCAAGAAGGGACAGTGGGCGAGGATGCGACCGGATCTGAGAAAGAATCATCTTTACTCCCTGGCCGGTATCGGCCACATGGAAGGGAGACTGCATCTGGCTGACGAATTGTCCGGCAGCGCCGAGTTCCTTCTTTCCTGCGTCGACGACGCGTTCCGATCAGCGGTGCTGGGGACTCTCCTGCCTGCGATGGGCTCAATCTACCAGAGCGAGACGACCAAGTATTTACGGCCCCTGAAACTGGGCGTGTTGGAGTCCCGGGTTGTGATCGAGGAGCTGCGTGATAGTGCGCGGGCGGTGAGCCTGGGGCTGAATGCGAACACCATCCAAAGCGGCAAGCTGATCTCGTCCTCGAACACTCGGATATTCTTCCCGAAGCCGGCGGAGCAGACCTGACAGGTTTCACTGGATCAACAGGTCTTGCAGTGGTTCAAGCAAGAAGCCCTCACCGGCTACCGAGCCGGGGAGGGCTTTTCTTAGGGTCGTCTGCGCCTCGTCGTCATGGCTCGGAGACGCAGCGCCGGATCCTGTCACTCGACGATGAGCTTGCGCACCACGTCGGTCATTGAAATGACCCCGATCGGCACGTTGCGATCCTCTACCCGCTTGGTGACGACGAGCCGGTGGATACCCATCCGCGTCATGCCCGAGACGGCGTCGGAGAGGGAGGTTTCCATATCGCAGGTCGCGCAACCCTCGCTCATGACCTCCCTCGCCATGACCTTGCGCGCCTCTTCCGTTGTCCGGCTCTGACGGGCAAGCACCAGATCAGTCTGTGAAACCACACCGACGGCCTGTTCAGCCTCCTCGATTACCACGGCGTGCACATCGTTCTCGATCATGACGCGCGTCACCGTCTCCAGGTCGTCGTTGGGTTTGCAGGCGACCAGCCCGTAGAACATTAGGTCCTTGACCTTGGTGCCGTCGTCGACCATGACAGGCCCGAGGGTTTCTGCGGGAGTGGGCGCGATACCGGGCAGGGGCACGGAGCTGGGATAAGGATGGGGACTGATGTGGAGGTCCCGCTTGGGAAGGCTCATGGCCGGACCTGGAATCGGTTCTTTCTCGGTGGCGCCCGTTCCGACCTCCGTTGCACCGATCAATACCGACATATTGCCATGGGGGTGTTGGTTTTCAAACATCAACTGATGGGCCAGCGGCAGCTCTTCGTAGGAGAACGTCCTCGACAGACACGGGTTGAGCTGCCCCTGCACAGCCAACTGGTTCATCGCGTAGGCTTGACTGTCGTTGGCGAAGTGGGAGCCCTGCACCCGCTTTTGGCGCATCCACAGGTAGCGCAGGTCCACGGTGGCGTTGTAGCCGGTGGTGCCGGCGCAGATAACCACCATGCCGCCTGTGTCGCAGATGAACATGGAGGTGGGTATGGTGTCTTCGCCCGGATGCTCGAACACGAGGCGCGGGCTGCGTTTCTCTCCCAGCACCTCCCAGAAGGCGCTGCCGAATGCCCGTACGCCCTTCAGCCAGCTGCCATAGCCCGTTTGGTCCTTCCAGTGGGGAAGCATCCCCCAGTGGGCACAATTGCGCCGGTTGAGGCAGCCTTTGGCGCCCAAGCTCTTGCAGTAATCGATCTTGTCGTCACCCGAGATGACCGCCACGGAGCTGGCGCCCGCCGCCTTGCAGATCTGGATGGCCATGGAACCCAGGCCCCCGGCACCCCCCCAGACCAGTACCACATCGTCCTTCCTGACGGCGTGCTCTCCCCAGCCGTGCAACATACGATAGGCGGTGGCTCCCACTAGGACGTAGGCGGCCGCGGCCTCCCAGGTCATGTGTTTGGGTTTAGGCATGCACTGGTGTGCCTGCACCTTCGTGAACTGAGCGAAACTCCCGTAGTTCGTTTCATAGCCCCAAATCCGGAAGGTCGGCGAATACATCGGATCATTGCCCGCCTTGACCCAGGGGCAGTTTCTGTCCCAGGTGCCGCAGTGCATGACGACCTCATCACCTACCTTTACGTTGGTGACGTCCTTGCCCACCTTGTAGACGATGCCGGAGGCATCGCTGCCGCCGATGTGGAAATCTTCCGGCTCACCCAGCTTGTTGCGTACCTTGATGACGTCGACCGGAATGCCCTGCGCCGCCCAGACGTTGTTGTAGTTCACGCCGGCGGCCATCACGTATACCAGGACTTCGTCGTCGGCGATCGCGGGAACGTCGACCACCTCCTGCTGGAATGAATCCTTCGGTTCGCCGAACCGCTCCGCGCGGATCAGCCAGGCGTGCATCTTAGCGGGAACTGCCCCGACCGGGGGTATCTCGCCGACCTCATATAGCTCCTTTGTCATTGGTGTGCCCTCTTTATCAAGCAATTGCTGGAAGGCAGAATAGCCGGACTGCCGAGAATATCCGCCACCCCATGCTACCTGCATATACGGTCTGCATGTCTTGCCAAGCAAATGACCAGTCGAGAAGCCTGTGAATCTTGAATTCTCCGTTAAAGATTACCTCCTCTGTTGCTCATTTAATCATCACGCCAGCGCGCAAGAAGGCGATGTCGCAGGGCTTCATACTGCTCGAAGGGGGTACCCTGTGCCCCCACCAGGCTGCTCAACACCTTCGACCTGCCCCCCAGCGTCTCGATTCCGAAGCGGCCAAACTCCTCGGCCAATCGTTTGATGATCCACTCCGCCTGGAAGCGTTGGCGAGCGGAGGCCAACAAACCTCGTGCCATCAGCCAGGCGCGGTGTGCCTCGATGCTATCCGCCAGTTCCTCAATGCCGGTACCGATGGTGGCGCTTGCAGCAAGTGCGGGTACCTGCCAGTCTTCGGCGTACGAGGGCGGCCGCAGCGTGGCCCGCAGCTCCGATAACGTCTTGCGAGCAGCGATACCCACGTCTGCTTTGTTAACGACCAGCACGTGGGGTACCTCCATGATGCCGGCCTTCAGAAACTGTATGCTGTCTCCGGATGCCGGCTGGGCCACGAAGCAAGTCGTATCGGTCAGCTTCGAGACATCGATCTCCTTCTGGCCGACACCCACCGTTTCTACGAGCACGATATCAAATGCTGCCAGCATCACCAGGCTCATGGGCCAGACTTCGGCACTCAGACCCCCGAACTCGCCGCGACAGGCCAGCGACCGGACAAACACACTGGCGTCCGAACCCCCGGAAAGCATGCGCAGGCGGTCGCCCAACAGGGCGCCTCCGCTGATCGGACTCGAGGGGTCGACCGCCAGTATTCCGACGGTCAGCCCGCGTTTGCGCCATACCCGAACCAGTGCGGCTGTCAGCGAGGACTTGCCGGCTCCCGGGGGACCGGTGAGACCGATCAGATGCCCGGAGCTATATAGCCTTTGTTTCGGCAGTGCGGCCAGCAAACGGGCGGCACGCTGACGCGCTTCCGAGCGTTTGTCGTCGAGCAGATTGAGTGCCTTCGCCACGGCCGAGCGGTCCTGCTCCGAGACCGACTTGGCCAGCGCTTCCGGGTCCGTAAGTACGCGCAGCGCCCGCATCAGGCGGCGTCATCGAAGCGCTTCAGGCCATTGCGATCGCGGATGATATTCA
>JARRNE010000150.1:0-5981 GCA_037385305.1 Chromatiaceae bacterium
CGATCCCACCATGAACAGCTGGGGCAACATGATCAACAGCGCGCGGCTCGAGCTGGCACGGGAGCCCCCGGTCTGGTGGTCCCTGGCGGCTGCCTTTCTCTTCATGTTCGCCCTGGTTCTGTTCGCGAACCTTTTCGCCGACGTAGTGCGGGATGCCTTTGATCCCCATTTGAAGGGGAGCCAGTAACGGGGGCCATGTCAGACGCCCTGCTTCGCGTCTCACATCTCACCACCGAGCTCGGCAGCAAGAGCAGCCCGGCGCGGGTCGTGGATGGGGTGGACATGGAGATCCGCCGCGGTGAGACCTTTGCGTTGCTCGGGGAGTCCGGCTGCGGTAAGTCCATCACCGCCCTTTCGTTGATGCGGCTCCTGCCGCCCTCCGGGCGCATCCGCTCCGGGCAGGTGGAGCTGGGTGGCACCGATTTGCTTCAGCTCCCGGAGAGCACCATGCGCCGCGTGCGCGGGGGGCGCATGGGCATGATCTTTCAGGAGCCCCAGAGCTCCCTCAACCCGGTTCTCTCGGTGGGCGACCAGATCGCCGAGGCGGTGCGGGTGCACGAGCACCGCTCCCGTCGTCGCATCCCCGTGCGCGTGGTGGAGCTGCTCGACGCGGTTGGCATACCGGATCCCGGCCGCCGGGTTCACGAGTACCCGCACCAGCTCTCGGGGGGGATGAAGCAGAGGGTCATGATCGCCATGGCCCTGGCCGGGGATCCGGAGCTGCTGATCGCGGATGAGCCGACGACCGCCCTCGATGTCACCATCCAGGCCCAGGTGCTCAGGCTGCTCAAGGGGCTCCAACAGCAGACCGGCATGGCGGTCCTGCTTATCACCCACGATTTGGGGGTGGTGGCGGAGACTGCAGACCGCCTCGCCGTCATGTATGCGGGACAGATCGTGGAGACCGCCACCAGCGCAGACTTCTTTGCCGGACCCGCCCATCCGTACAGCCGCAAGCTGATGGACAGCCTGCCCACCCCGGAGAAGCGGGCCGGCACTCTCGCGATCATCCCGGGCCGGGTGCCGCCTCTCGACGGGTGCTTTCAGGCGTGTCGTTTCGCCGAGCGCTGCCATCGGGTGATGGACCGCTGCCGGCAGGCGGAGCCCGGCTGGTACCCCGCGTCCCCCCGGCACAGGGTGCGTTGCTACCTCTGGGCGGAGGGCCGCCCGGAGCGAGACGATCCAGTGCAGGCACCCAAGACACGCGGTGCTTCCCACTCCACGGAAACCGAGCTGGTGCTCGCGGTGGATGGGCTCAAGCTCCACTTCCCCATCCACAGGGGAGTCTTTCGCCGGGTCGTCGGATATGTGAAGGCGGTGGACGGGGTAAGCATGGGCTTGCGGGCGGGGCGCACCCTCGCCCTCGTGGGGGAGTCTGGCTGCGGCAAGACCACGGTTGGCAAGGGTATTCTGCAGCTTGTCCCACCCACCGGCGGATCAGTGCGGTATGGGGGAGTCAACCTCACGGCCCTCAGGAGCCGCGCCATGCGGGCCTACCGCAAAGACCTCCAGATCATCTTCCAGGACCCAGTCGCCTCCATGAATCCCCGCATGCTTGTCGGCGACGTCGTGGGCGAGGGTCTCCAGGCCCTCGGTCTGGAGCGGGACCGCGGCCGACGGCAGGAGCGGGTCGGCCACCTGCTGGAGCAGGTGGGGATGCCTGCGGATGCCGCGAGCCGCTACCCCCACGAGTTTTCCGGCGGCCAGCGCCAGCGGATCTGCATCGCGCGGGCGCTGGCCGTGGAGCCGCGGGTCATCGTCTGCGACGAGCCGACCAGCGCCCTCGATGTCTCCGTGCAGGCCCAGATCCTCAATCTGCTCAAGCGCCTGCAGGACGAGATGGGTCTCGCCTATCTCTTCATCACCCACAACATCTCGGTGGTGTCGTACCTGGCCCATGAGGTGGCCGTCATGTACCTGGGGCGGATCGTGGAGCAGGGTACCGTCGGCGAGGTTCTGGACGATCCGAAGCACCCCTATACCAAGGCCCTGCTCTCTGCGGTCCCCGTGGTGGACCCGGCCAGGCCCCGGGAGGTCATTCGCCTCGAAGGGAACATGCCTTCCCCCGCCGAGCCGCCCGCGGGCTGCCATTTCCACCCGCGCTGCCCCGAGGCGATCCCGGCGTGCGCCAACGCCTATCCGGAGGAGATCCGCCCGAGCGACACACGCACCGTACACTGTATCCGGGTTGGGGACGTGCCTTCATAGGCTGCACGAAGGGCGGCAACCCCACGGCACCGCCAACCTGCGGACCTACGCGGTGTCTAATCGCCCCGAAGTCAGTGTCAGGCCAAGTGCGGTTCGCCCGGGATCTTGAATGGAGGGAGAAGCCCATGCAATTGACGGATCGGGAATTGTGGCGGGAGCAGAGTTATATCGCCGGCAGCTGGACCGACGCGGATACGGGACAGTGGCTCGAGGTGACGGACCCGGCGACCGGCAGACGCATCGCTCGGGTCCCGAACATGGGCGCGGCGGAGACCCGCCGGGCCATCGATGCCGCCGAGCGGGCGTGGAAACCCTGGCGGGACCTGACGGCCGGTGCGCGTGGCTCGTTTCTGCGGCGCTGGCACGACCTCGTGCGGGCGCACCAGGAGGATCTCGCCTGCATCATGACCGCTGAGCAGGGCAAGCCGCTCGCCGAGTCCCGGGGCGAGATCGCCTATGCAGCCTCCTTCATCGAGTGGTTTGCGGAGGAGGGGCGGCGGGTCTACGGCGACCTGATCCCACCCCATCAGGCAGACAAGCGCATCCTAGTGCTCAAGCAGCCGGTCGGCGTGTGTGCGGCAATCACGCCGTGGAATTTCCCCGCGGCCATGATCACCCGCAAGGCGGGGGCCGCGCTGGCGGCGGGCTGTACCCTGGTGGTGAAGCCTGCGGCGGAAGCCCCGCTGTCGGCACTCGCCCTCGCGGTGCTGGCGGAGCGCGCGGGTATCCCGCCCGGCGTGTTCAGCGTGGTCACCGGTGAGGCCGTCTCCATCGGCGGGGAGCTGACCCGCAATCCCGTGGTACGCAAGCTGAGCTTCACCGGCTCCACCGCCGTGGGGCGGCTCCTGATGCGCCAGTGCGCCGATACGCTCAAGAAGCTCTCCCTCGAGCTCGGGGGCAATGCGCCCTTCATCGTCTTCGACGACGCGGACTCGGACGCAGCAGTGGAAGGGGCCATGCAGTCCAAGTATCGGAACACGGGCCAGACCTGCGTGTGCGCGAACCGCATATTGGTGCAGGACGGAATCTACGACGCCTTTGCCGAGCGCCTGGCGGCGCGGGTCGCGGAGCTCCGCGTCGGTCCCGGCAACGATGAGGGGGTGAGCCAGGGACCTCTCATCAGCGGCGAGGCCCTGAAGAAGGTGGAGGCCCACATCGCCGACGCCCTGGCCAAAGGGGCACGGGTAATCACGGGCGGTGGCCGGCATGAGCTTGGGGGCACCTTCTTTCAGCCGACGGTCCTCCGGGACGTGACGCCGGCGATGCGGATTGCCAGCGAGGAGACCTTCGGGCCGGTGGCGCCGCTCTTTCGCTTCCGTACGGAAGCCGACGCCGTGGACATGGCCAACGACACGGAGTACGGACTCGCGGCCTACTTCTACAGCCGCGACCTCAGCCGCGTGTGGCGGGTCTCGGAGGCCCTCGAATATGGCATGGTCGGTGTCAACACCGGTTTGATCTCGACCCCGATCGCCCCCTTCGGGGGTGTGAAGCAGTCCGGGCTTGGCCGCGAGGGCTCCCGCCACGGCATAGATGAGTACCTCGAGATGAAGTACGTCTGTATCGGTCTCGGCTCGTGAGACGGCCGCCCTCTGCACCCATTGACCCAAGGAGGCTGGTAAAGGGGTGCAGAAGTTCCGTCAAAGTTTCATGTGGATTGGGTGTCCCTTTTGCTATCCTTCAAGGTCCTGCCGTTTGCGCAGGACGATTCCGATCATTCTTCACCTCTAACGGAGGAGACGCGCTGGTATGAAATCTGTGATCGTGGCCATCGTGGGGACTGGTCTTTGCGCCGCCGCCTGGGCTGGGAGCGAGCAGCCTCTGGAGCTGAAAACGGACAGCCAGAAGATCAATTACAGCCTGGGTTATCAGATCGGGAGCGACTTCAAGCGCCAGGGCATCGAGCTGGACAGCCCAGCCGTCGTGAGGGGCATCCAGGATGCCATCTCGGGCAAGGAGCCGCTGATGAAGCCCGAGGAGGTGCGCGCCACCCTGATGGGGCTCAGGCGCAAGATGCTTGCGGCGCAGCAGGAGAAGCGGAGGGAAGAAGAGCAGAAGAAGCTGGCCGACGGGAAGAAGTTCATGCAAGAGAACGGCAAAAAGCCCGGCGTCGTGACCACGAAGAGCGGGCTTCAGTACAAGGTGCTGAAGGAGGGTACAGGGAAGAGTCCGAGCGCGACGGACCGGGTGACGGTGAACTATCGCGGCACCACGGTCGACGGAAAGGAGTTCGATAGCTCCTACAAGCGGGGCAAGCCGGCGACCTTCCGTCTGAACGGCGTGATCAAGGGCTGGGCCGAGGGTCTGCAGCTTATGAAGGAGGGCGGCAAGGCGCAGCTGGTCATCCCGCCCAAGCTGGCTTACGGGTCGCGGGGGCCCCTCGGCGACCAGACCCTGATTTTTGACGTCGAGCTGCTCTCGGTTGGCCCCAAGCCGCGGCCGACCGAGACTCCGGCTGAAAAGCAACAGTCGGCGAAGCCGGTGGCCGGAAAGGACCAACCGACCAAAGCCAAAGAGAGTGGGACAAAGTAAGCCGGTTTCGCAGACCTTACGCCCGAGGGCGCGCTTGCTGGGCCGGGCGGGGTGATCCGCTCGGGCTTTCACGCGCCCGCCCATCCGGCAGGACACTTGAATCGCTCATGAAACGTCTTCTCCTGGCGTCCCTGGTGGTGATCGCCGCGCTGCCCGTGGCGCAAGCAGCGGCCCCGCTCGGTGTGTTCGTCAGCGTCCTGCCGCTAAGGACAATCGTGGAAGAGGTCGGTGACGGCCATGTGCGGGTGCAGGCCATGGTGCAGCCGGGTCAAAGCCCCCATAGCTTCGAGCCGACACCGCGGCAGGTGACGGAGCTGGCGGGGGCGGCGCTTTACGTGCGCACGGGTATGCCCTTTGAGGACATCTGGATGGCGCGTTTTCGCGCTGCCAATCCCAGGATGCGGGTGCTGGATGCACGGGCCGGCATCCAGCTGCGCCGGCAGGTGGACGAGGACGGACGGAGCCGGACGGATCCCCACATCTGGACCAGTCCGTTGCTGGTCAAGGCGATCGCGCGCAATGTCCGCGACGCGCTGGACTCCCTCGATCCGACCCATCGGCGGGACTACGAGAGGAGCTACGAGGCGTTCGTTGCCCGGCTGTCTTCCCTCGACCGACAGATCCGTGTCATCCTGCGGGGTATTCGCAGCCGGAGCTTCATGGTCTTCCATCCCGCCTGGAGCTACTTCGCGGAGACCTACGGTCTTACCCAAGTGGCCGTCCAGCAAGAAGGTAAGGAGCCTGGGGCAAAGGCCTTGGCGGCACTGATTGACCAGGCACGGCGCGAGGAGATAAAGGTGATCTTTGTCCAGCCCGAGCTCAGCGCAAGGGCAGCCAAGCAGCTGGCGCGCGCCATCGGCGGGCGAGTGGAGACCGCGGATCCGCTGGCCCCGGACTACGTCGACAACCTTCGTCGCTTTGCTCGGCTGATCGCGGAGGCCGCGCGCTCGTGAGCGAGGCCCGAAGCCCGGCGATCGAGATCGACGGGGTGACCTTTTCTTATGGCGCTGCGCCGGTTCTGGAACGCGTGAGCCTCACGGTCCAGCGGGGTGAGTTCCTGGGTCTGGTTGGACCCAATGCCGGGGGCAAGAGCACCCTCCTCAAGCTTATCCTGGGTCTGCTGAAGCCTCAGGCGGGCAAGATCAAGGTGTTGGGACGCTCGCCCCGGCAGGCCCGTAAGACGCTCGGCTATGTCCCTCAATATCCAGCCTTTGCCCGAGACTTTCCTATCACTGTGGAGC
>JARRNE010000150.1:5992-10790 GCA_037385305.1 Chromatiaceae bacterium
CCGGTTCCTGGCTGGGGGGTTACGGCCTTGCGGATCGCAAGGCGGTCGGGCGGGCATTGGTAGAGGTCGGGGCCGAGAACCTCGCGCGGACTCAGATCGGCAAGATCTCCGGGGGACAGCTGCAGCGGGTGCTGTTGGCTCGTGCCCTTGCGGGTGAGCCGGAGGTCCTCATTCTGGACGAGCCCACGGCCAACATCGACCAGCGCGTGGAAGGCGAGATCTTCGATCTCCTCGAGGAGCTCAATCAGCGAATGACCATCCTGGTGGTCTCCCACGACATCGCCTTCGTCTCAAGCTATGTCGGTCGCGTCGCCTGCCTCAACCGCACCCTGGTGTGCCATCGCACAGATGCCATCGACGGCCAGGTCATCCGTGAGCTTTACGGGGAGTCGGTGCGCATGGTGGCGCACCGACATTAGCGTGAAAGTCCCGCGTCGCGCGCTCCGAATCCCCTTCGCCCCCCGGGGGAGAGCCGGGGGAAACGGTCATGGTGGCAGCGACTTACATTCTCTGGGGTGAGGCTGACGCCATGGCCGTTAGCCTGAAAGGGTCCACGAGCTGCTGGCCTCCACCTTGCAGCTGCTCTGGATACGAACGAGCGCAGTGGATTTCCTGACCGCGCTTACTCAGCAGCAGTTCCTGCAGGCGGCCCTGGTGGCCGGCCTGCTCGCCAGCGTTGGCTGCGGGATGGTAGGGCCTTTCGTGGTGGCGAAGCGCATCACCTTTCTGGCCGGCGGCATCGCCCACTCTGTCCTCAGCGGGATGGGGGCTGCCCTGTTCTTTGGGTTCGATCCGCTTACGGGCGCCGTCGTTGCGGCTGTCCTCGCCGCCTTGTTGACCGGATCGGTACGGCTCAGGTGGAAGGCCCAGGAGGACACGCTGATCGGCGCCCTGTGGGCCGTCGGGATGGCGATCGGGATACTGGTCGTCTCCAAGACACCAGGGTATGCGACCGACCTCATGAGCTACCTTTTCGGGAACATCCTCCTGGTGCCGCCGCGGGAGCTCTGGTTCATGGGCGCGCTGGACGGACTCCTGCTGCTCGTGATCGGGCTCTTCTACCGACAGTTCCTTGCGATCTCTTTCGATGAGGAGTTTACCCGCGTGCGCGGCGTGCCCGTCGCCTTTTTCTACCTCTTGCTGCTGGTGATGGTAGCGGTGACGGTCGTGCTGCTCATCCAAGTCGTGGGCCTGATCCTGGTGATTGCCCTGTTGACCTTGCCGGCGGCCGTCGCCGGCCATTATGTCCATTCCCTCCAGCCCATGATGGTGCTGGCTACATTCCTCGGCAGCCTGTTCACCACTGCCGGGCTTGCGATCTCCTATGATCCGGACCTCCCGGCGGGCCCTACGATCGTTCTGGTAGCCGGGGGCGTCTACATTGTGTCGGCCGTGATCAGCCGGATGGTCGCGGAGCGGCGGGCGCGGCAGTATGCCATGCTGGCTGCGATGCGCCCGCGCAGCTGAGCCGCCTCGAAGCGAAGGGGAGAGATGTGTAATCCACGCGGCTGCCTGTCGGGTGCGACGGTGCAGAGATTCTGAGACCGTTTCCGGCAGGGTCCGGCGTGCGGGCCATGCCTTAAGATGGCAGGAGGCGCTGTGAAAGGTGCCCACGGCGGCACCTACGAAGGTGGCTCGGCGACTTCTGCCGGCGTGCACTAGCCTCCAGCATGGGCCATTGCGATGGTCTTGACCCGCTTGATGAAGGCGTACATGCCCATGCGGCGGCTACCGCTCAGATGGGTTTCGAGTCCCAGCCGGTTGAGGAAGTCGGTTGGATCCGTCTCCACCACCTCATGGGGGGGCTTGCCCTGAAACGGCATGAGGAGGAGCGCTACCAGCCCGCGCACGAGTGTGCCTTCGGCGTCCGCTGAGTAATCCATCACTGCCGGATAGCCAGCCCGCAAGTCGCCGATAAGCCATGCCCGCGTGTTGCAGCCAGGCACGAGATTCTCCTCCTTCCGCTCCGTCTCCGGGAATGGCGGCAGCTCCCGGCCCAATTCGTTGATGAATTCGTAACGGGCGTCCCAGCTCTCGAGGAGCTCGAAGGCTTCGATGACGTCTTGCGTGTGCATCTGTGGCGGGACCGCAGGTCCGGGTTCGGGCATGGTATCGCACGGGTTGTCACTATATGACGATCCGCGACCCAAAAGGCAATCAGCGGGGGGACGCCGGCGGGGCCGTGCGGGATGACAGGATCGATGCGTGGGAAGTCGGGCGACAGGCCGCCGCTTAAGCTGTCCTCTCACAGCTGGAAGAACGCTCCCCTCACATTCGGAGTACGCTCGCCAACAGAAGGGGACGGGTCAGGCCGTTGGCGGCCGACGATAGATAACCGGCTCCCAGAGGCTAAAGCGTTCTGTGTCGGGGTTCGACACATACGCCCGGGCGCTCCGCTGCGCCCGCCGACAGGGTCTTGGCTGCCGTCCGACGGAGGCGCGCCGCGCAATCGGCAACCGTCGGTTCCCGGGACCTGATGCTCACGACGGGAGCGCTTGCCCCCGCACTTCCCAGTTGCAAGTGTCGATCAGTCGCTCGACGTCCCGTGGTACTCTCAGCTGCTGTTCCGGCAGATAGGGCTCCCCCTTCTCCCAGTGCTCGGCAGCATCCTCCGCGTCCAGCGGGAATCCCTGTCGGCACAGCTCCCAGATAGCTTGCGCTTGGATGATGGTCATGGTTTCACTCCTGCTCGCTTTCCGTGTTCCCTGCCTGCTGGAGCCTCCTTCCTCTCGTAACCAGATATACAAGGATCGGACCATGCGGGTGATACCCCCCCGCTGGATGCAGAATGTTGCCCTTCTGCATCGTGGACCTGAATTCCTCGTACCATGAAAGCATGTTAAAAAACATAGCGCAAGCGCACAAAGCTACAAGCTAGATTTGTTGCTGTAAGTCAAAAGGGCAACAGGTTGCGCCAAGAGCAGCAGGCATCGCGCTGTAAAGAACGCTTGACAGTCCTTGCCGGTTTGGCCCGTCGGTCGGGCAACTGTGGACCAGGGGATGCCGACCGCATCGTGCATGCCGCGGGCCGCTTTTCTCCGGCTCCGGGGGCGCCAGGCCGAGCTGGTCGAGCTCTTGAGGGAGGGACCCCGTCCTCGCTCGGAAGGTCAGGCGCCAACCAGGGCGCGGTGGGGGGCCGTCGGGACGAGGCGGCCGACTGTGTTGGGGAGATGGGCCAGGATCACCTCGACGAGGGCCTCCAACGCCGGCAGTCGCGGGAAGCTGCGCCGGTAGACCAGAGAGATGCGCCGATAGGCGTCGGGCAGGTTTAGGGGACGGGCGATGATCCCGCTGTCTGTCATCCAGCTGCCGCGTATGGCCAGCGCCGGGACCAGGGTACAGCCGAATCCGGCCCCGACCAGCTGCAGCAGGGTCTCGAGACTCGCGGCGCGGAGATCGGCCATCTCCCCCTGCTGAGGCCGCTCCGCGAGGTTGCAGACGTCCATCACCTGTTGGCTAAGGCAATGTCCTTCCGACAGCAGGAGCAAGTCCACCGCTTCGAGGTCCTCCCGGCTGATATCGTCCTTGGTGTAAAGGGGATGGCTGCGTGGGGTGGCGAGCCAGAAGGGCTCATCGAACAGCGGTATGTCAGCAAGGTCGCCGTCTTCCGTGGACGTGGCGAGCAGGATGGCATCCAGCTCATGGTGGTGCAGTCGTGCAAGCAAGGCGTGTGTGAGCTCCTCGGAGAGCACGAGCTTGAGCTGCGGGTACTGGCGCTTGAGCGGCAGCAGGATGACGGGCATGAGGTAAGGGCTCAGGGTCGGGATGGCCCCGATGCGCAAGGGCCCCGCCAGGGGATCCTGGTGGGCCTTTGCCACTTCCTGAATGGCCGCCGCCTGCTCGAGCAACTGGCGTGCGTGACCGATGATCTGCTGGCCGATGGGGCTCACCTCGACCGAGCGGTTGGTCCGCTCGAAGATGGTGACGCCGAGCTCTTCCTCCAGCTTCTTGATCTGACCGCTCAGGGTGGGCTGGCTCACGAAGCACCGCTCGGCGGCACGGCCGAAATGGCGGGTCTCGGCGACCGCGACGACATACTTCAGGTCACGCAGATTCATGGCAGACAATCATAGCGTGGCTCGATGACCACCGCATTGGTTGAGTGCTCTGGTTGATAGATGTGCCCGCCCACCGTCCTGTTCGGATCCTGCTTGGGTTCCGGTATCATGAAGCTCTCAGAACCGCCCGAAAACCCAGGGCGCATAGCCAGCGCGCGGACGACCCATGCAGAAGCTCAGGCTCGGCATCCCAAAGGGCAGCCTCGAGGAGGGCACCCTGGATCTGGGGCTGACCGGCCTGGACTGGATCCTGGAGACCGAGGCGGCGGTGGAGCAGATCTGCACCCTTACTTACTCCAAGAGCTCTGATCGCCCGAGCCGCTGGGTGCTGATCGTCCCGCAGGATTCACCCGTCCGGTCGTCGGCGGACCTTGAGGGCAAGAAGGTTGCGACCGAGCTGGTCGGCTTCACCTGCCGCTTCCTGGCCGAGCGCGGCATCCGTGCCCAGGTGGAATTCTCCTGGGGCGCAACCGAGGCGAAGGTCGTGGAGGGGCTGGTGGACGCCGCCGTGGAGATCACGGAGACCGGCAGCACCATCCGTGCCCACGGCCTGCGCATCGTGGAGGACCTGCTCTATACGGAGACCCGGTTGATTGCCAACCCCGCGTCGCTTCAGGATCCCTGGAAGAAGACCAAGATCGAACAGGTGGCGCTGATGCTGCAGGCGGCCCTCACCGCCCGCCGCAAGGTGGCCCTCAAGATGAACGTGGCCGCAGAGAACCTGGATGCCCTGGTTGCAC